>NZ_NKHQ01000123.1:0-21763 GCF_014467265.1 Xenorhabdus sp. TS4
TTATCCTCTACCCAACAAAACACCCAAATGATAAAATCTTGTTGTGACATAGCCTTTTGTTCCTTTATTTCTCTTTGTTTGTCAACTTAAAGTTATAAAGGAGCGGCTATGTCATTTCAACTCACCATAAAAGTCGAGCATCGCGTTAATTTTACTGATAAACCAAAAATATTTTTCTATCACTTATCAAAATAAATCTCTTTATTGCTCGTGGTTAACGCTAGACAACATGCTGTTTTTTTGTTCGCATGAGGTGTGTCGTTGTCATATCAATCAGTAAGAACTTAAGGAGCATCTATCGAATTTATCGTCAATTTTGTCTCTATCGCCTTGACTTTACACAAATGATACTGATAATCATTATCAATAATTATATGTACAACAAGTAGGGTTTACCATAATGAATAAAAAATATTCTCTTTCTGATTTTCCGATATTCAATCTGATCCTTGTTCTATTCACAATGGCGTTATTCAGCCAGCAAGCTCATGCCGAGAAAAAATTCAGAGTGGTTACAACATTTACTATTATTCAAGATATGGCCCAAAATGTCGCAGGAGACGCAGCAATTGTCGAGTCAATCACTAAACCTGGCGCAGAAATCCATGATTATCAACCCACTCCCAAAGATATCATCAAGGCACAGCGTGCAGACCTTATCCTTTGGAATGGCTTAAATTTAGAACGCTGGTTCGAACGATTCTTTGAAAACATGCAAGACATACCTGCTGCGGTTATAACCGAAGGTATTACTCCTTTACCGATTCGCGAAGGACCTTACAATAAAAACCCTAACCCCCATGCCTGGATGTCACCAAAAAATGCGCTGATCTATATCGAAAATATCCGTAAAGCTTTTGTCAAATACGATCCTGAGAATGCCGAAATTTATAATCGTAATGCCAAAGCTTATGCAGAGAAAATGGCTCAATTGGATGCGCCTCTTAGAGAACGTCTTTCTCGTATTCCTGAAGAACAACGCTGGCTGGTCACCAGTGAAGGTGCTTTCAGTTATCTCACACAAGATTATGGTTTCAAAGAAGTTTACTTGTGGCCAATTAATGCTGAGGAACAAGGTTCCCCACAACAGGTTCGCCGTGTCATTGATACAGTAAGAGCTAATAAGATCCCAGTTGTCTTTAGTGAAAGCACTGTTTCAGATAAACCAGCAAGACAAGTCAGTAAAGAAACAGGAGCTCGTTACGGCGGGGTACTTTATGTAGACTCCCTTTCCACGCAAAAAGGACCGGTTCCAACTTATATCGATCTACTTAACACCACTGTAGACACTATCGCAAAAGGATTTAATCAATGAATCGCTCATCATTAAACCACCAATCGTTATTTGAGCATCCTCATTTAATTGTGGATAACGCCACTGTCACTTACAACAATGGACATACTGCTATTTATGATGCCAGTTTTGACATTACTGGCGGCACAATTTGTGCGCTGGTAGGCATGAATGGCAGCGGTAAATCCACATTATTCAAAACAATCATGGGATTAGTAACACCTTCACATGGAAAGGTTACCCTCAACGATCAACCTATCAGAGCCGCATTAAAACAAAATATCATCGCATATGTTCCTCAAACTGAGGATGTAGATTGGAATTTTCCGGTTCTGGTTTCCGATGTTGTCATGATGGGACGCTATGGAAAAATGGGATTTTTGCGCCGTCCCAGCAAGCGTGATCATGAAATCGTCAATAAAGCCCTTGAACGTGTCGGGCTGACAGAATTGCGTGATCGCCAAATTGGTGAACTTTCCGGCGGGCAGAAAAAACGAGCATTTTTAGCCCGTGCATTAGCTCAAGAAGGGAAAGTTCTGCTACTGGATGAGCCTTTTACTGGAGTGGACGTTAAAACAGAAAATGCCATTATTGACTTACTTCGTGACTTACGTGACGAAGGGCATTTGGTTTTAGTATCAACTCATAACCTTGGCAGTGTGCCTGAATTTTGTGATCACGTTATTTTGATCAACCGCACCGTGCTCGCAAGTGGCCAAACTGAAAACACGTTTACTCAAAAAAATCTGGAAATTACCTTCGGTGGTGTCTTGCGTCATATTAATCTTTCCGCTCCTGAGCTGCATAAAGATGATGATCCACGCTCACTGACAGTCATAACCGATGATGAACGTGCTGCCGTCTTTTACGGACATGATCATCATATTCCACCGCGACAAAACCCCAAACAAAAGGAAAATCAACCATGATGGAACTGCTTTTACAACCATTCAGTTACAACTACATGGTGAAAGCCATGTGGGTAAGCACTATTGTTGGGGGTGTCTGTGCTTTCTTATCCGCTTATCTGATGCTAAAAGGCTGGTCGCTAATGGGAGACGCCCTCTCCCACTCTGTTGTGCCCGGTGTCGCAGGTGCATATGCTCTCGGTTTACCTTATGCAGGTGGTGCTTTTTTTACAGGGATGCTCGCTGCATTATCAATGACATTGGTACGTCATATCACTCGGTTACGTGAAGATGCGGTGATCGGTTTTATATTCTCCACTTTTTTTGCTGTCGGATTATTGATCGTTTCTTTAAACCCTACATCCGTAAATGTACAAACCATTATTTTAGGCAATATTCTGGGAATCGCTGATGAAGATGTTTTACAAGTTGAAATCATTATTGCAGTTTCCTTCATTATCTTAATGGTACTTTGGAAAGATCTGTTGGTTGTTTTCTTTGATGAAACCCATGCACGTTCTATTGGATTATCACCGTTACGGTTGAAAATCATTTTCTTCACTTTATTAAGTGCCTGTACCGTTGCTGCATTACAAACAGTAGGCGCTATCTTGGTTATCGCAATGGTTGTAACGCCTGGTGCAACCGCTTATTTATTAACAGATAGATTTAAATATTTGTTGATTATTGCCGTCGCCATCGGTTCACTCACGAGTGGTATCGGTGCATATGTGAGTTATTTCCTCAACGGTGCAACTGGGGGGGTCATTGTCACCATACAAACAGTGATTTTCTTACTCGCGTTCTTCTTTGCCCCTAAACATGGCACGTTAGCCTCTCGCAAACGAGCCAGAAAGGAATCTCTGGCATTGATTCAGGAACAACGCTCATGAACACATTTATTGAATTAATTACTGAACCTTTCATGCATGGGTTTATGCGACGAGCTATCTATGCTGCCATTATGGTAGGAGCTGTTTGTGCTGTACTTTCCTGTTACTTAGTCTTAAAGGGTTGGTCATTGATGGGAGATGCCATTTCCCATGCTGTTTTGCCAGGCATAGTGCTCGCTTTTGTAACAGGCATACCACTTGCAATAGGTGCTTTCCTTTCTGGTATATCTTGTGCATTCGCTACAGGGTATCTAAAAGAACATAGCCGAATCAAAGAAGATACGGTCATGGGAATTGTTTTCTCAGGTATGTTTGCATTTGGGTTAGTCCTGTTTACTCGTATAGATACGGATCAACACCTGACACACATTTTATTCGGCAGCATACTCGGCATTACCCAGCATGAATTACTCCAAACCCTGTGCATTGCAGGGATCACGCTGGCTATTGTGCTGCTAAAAAGAAAAGATTTCATGCTCTACTGCTTCGATCCCAATCAGGCACGAGTAGTTGGACTTCCTGTGAAACTTCTCCATTACGGGTTATTATCGCTGCTGGCCCTGACAATTGTCGCATCTTTGCAGGCCGTCGGTATTATCCTAGTCATTGCGATGTTAATCTCCCCCGGCATTATTGCTTTTATGCTTTGCCGGAGCTTTGATCGCATGCTGATTGTGGCAATGGTTGCTTCTATATCATCCAGCGTACTTGGAACAATCATCAGCTTCCATATTGATGGTGAAACAGGCCCTTGTATCGTAATCATTCAGGCAATTTTCTTCACTATTGCACTTATTTATGACCAAATAAAATTAGCTTGCAAAAAAGCAAACAAAGGAACATTTGAAAAAATCTCATCCCAAGAGGTATCAATTCCAGAAAAATCAAATTAAAAAATAATAGAGTGCCATATCAAATTTGAGATATGGCCTTATTAATTCCTATTAAAACTCCTTTTATCCTGTTCAAATGTTACATCTGTCTGTAATATAGCATAGCAACTGTCAACTTAATGAGGTGAAGCATGTGGCAAACAGTGAGCCGTCTATTAAGTGAGCATTTTGGTGACGCTGAAATTCACGATAAAAAGGAATTGGCCGGAGGAGAGATTCACCGTGCCTGGCACATTAAATATGGTGAACAACATATCTTTATCAAATCCAACGTGAAAGAAATGCTGCCAATTTTTAAAGCAGAAGCTGAGCAACTGGAATTACTGGCTCGCAGCAAAACAACCCGTGTTCCTGATGTTTATGATGTCGGTCACGACCGCAACTATAGCTTCCTGTTGCTGGAGCATTTACCTATAAAACCATTTAACCCACACAATGCGTATCTTTTTGGCCAACACCTTGCCAAGTTACATCAATGGAGTGAACAGCCTAAATTTGGCTTTGATTTTGATAACATGCTAGCAACCACCATACAACCTAACGGGTGGCAAAAGCGTTGGGATCATTTTTACGCCGAAAAACGCATCGGATGGCAATTGCAACTTGCCGCTGATAAAGGAATTGTATTTGGAGATATTAACCAGATTGTTCAAGTAATCAGTGACAAACTACACAATCATCACCCCCAACCTTCTCTCCTGCATGGCGACCTGTGGCCCATGAACTGTGCATCATTGAACGATAATTGTGCCGTCACTTTTGATCCCGCCTGCTATTGGGGTGATCGCGAATGTGATCTGGCGATGCTGCCACTTTACCCAGATATTCCTTTACAAATATTTGATGGTTACCAGAGTATCTGGCCATTACCTAAAGATTTCCTTGAACGTCAACCTATTTACCAACTTTACTACTTGTTAAATAAATGTAATATTTTCGGGGGAGAGAATTTTATTCTAATACAAAAGATGATTGATAAACTTTTATCTGAATAGGTATAAGAAAACTTAAATTAATATGATATTTAATTATTGATAATAACTCAATTACTCAAAAACAAAAGTGAAATTTATTATATTAAAAATATAAATTCATTTTAAATCAAACGCGACATTGAGCATTCTTACACTGTTATTAACTATCGTTTAATTACATTACCACCCTAAAAATTTAAATAAAAAGTAAGCAATTGCACCGATAATGATTGGTGATATGTAAAGGATAAAAATCTGGCTGAATAAAGAATGAGAGGGGAACGCAATTTTAGCTTTCAATTGTTCCTTGGTTACTCCACTTTCCTGCGCGTGTTCAAAGACCATTTGATCTTCAATACGTTCTTTGATGAATTTAAATTGACGATACATTCTCAATCCAGATGCACTCATTGCCAACCCCACAAACATCAGCATATAAATGACAAAAAAGCTGATATTTTCCCCTGTGATTTCAGCAACACGATCAGGGATTGGAGAATGCTTCCAGAAAAAATCCAAAAATGGTGTATTGAATTTAATCATTTCTGTCATCATTTGAAGAAAATCATTCAATACCGCGTTAACACCACCACCTCCAACACCATCACTTTTAACACCGTCACCTTTAACACCATGTTGCCCTGCGACCAGATTAATCACTGAGACAAAAGTCGACAATAGGGAGGGTACAAAAATAATCCAGCCCAAAATTCGCTTAGCGATAGCTACATATCCTGCTTGTAAATATGTGTACATATTAAATTACCCATTAAAAACAATTTATTATTAAAATAATCGCCTTCACAAACTTAAAGATGAACACGACCATGTACAAACAGAAAACGCACTTACTACGGCATGTAGTAATGGATTTATAACATTAGGCGCAATAAATGGAGAGTGTCAAGGTGAGGATAGAAAGGAAGCTACTATCACTATAGGCCAGAAATCTGCCCTTAACATATGGGATACTTACACAAGCAAAGAGTATAGTGGAAATCATCATACCTACCTTAAAGATGGTCAAAATCTTGACCATGTTGTTTTATAAGGCTTTACTAGACGGCTTAAACTCAAGCCCTCCTGTGTCATTTATAACCCTTTGATATCTTCATTTATCCTCACTTTGAGGAAAAGTAGCAACCGTGGTGATCTTCCCTATAGTTAACTTCACCAGCCTGATCGATATTTAATCGCCCCGTTTGAAACGGAAGCATATCTGCACCATGCAGAAGTTAAAGGTGAGAAATTGTTGTGCTACTTCAGGTTGATGATACTGATTCACGCCACCATAGAACCGATATCGGCTTCCGCCAATAGAGGTTAATCAAATTCATACAGTTCAATCAGGGCATCACCGTCCAATTCGGTGACTTCAATGTGCAGTTCAGGGGGAATATTTTACATAATAGCGCCCAATAAAAAACTCGCGCGAGAAGATCTAAAAAATTCAACCAAATAGTTGACTATGAGAGCCAAGTCTGACTAATTACAGGGTTTCACTATCCGGCTTTATGTGGCATTCTCTGTAACCTGACCAATTGCCGCTCAGGTCATGATCGCGTTGGTGGGGTTCCAGGGGCTTATCATTAGCTAATGCCTCCAAGGCGGTTACATCACAAGGTCAGCTCGATGTGGCCCCTTAGATTCTCGTTTATAGTCCCGTTTAAATGCTGTTGAGCGCTCAATCGTCCACATGCAAATCCGCCATTAGTACAGACACGCTATCGAATCTCTTCCCCTCCCGCGTTCAGTTCTTCCATTGCTTTTTGCGTTGTTGCATTCGGCACTTTGACATCGAAAGGCAAACGCTGTTCATCAGCTATACTGACCAACAAAAAAATCCCTGCAATGGGGCTGTTAGTTACAAATCCATAGTTCATTTGCATTAATTGGTATGGTTTAAGTTTACCCGTCATTATCTTACTTTACCGATGAAACTATCTTTTTCTTTGTTATTCCCCACATCGAGATTTAATTTATTGGAATTGTTACAATCAAACCTCTTTAATCACTGTTATCATCGCGGAGAGATTTGAGATGTCATTTTGTTCTATAGAAGCCGCTGTTTTTGATATGGATGGTTTGCTGATTGATTCTGAACCTTATTGGAAACAGGGAGAAAAAAGCGTATTCAGTGAATTAGGGCTAGATTTAAATTTAGCAAAAAACCTGCCTGACACATTGGGGTTACGAATCGATCACGTTGTTGAGCTATGGTATCAAGCATCACCTTGGCAAGACACCTCTAAAAGTGAAGTTGGGCAACGCATCATCGATTACGTCGTTCAATCAGTTGAAAAAAACCGTCCTTTACTGCCTGGAGTGGAACATGCTTTAAATCTCTGTCGCGAACGTGGGTTAAAAATTGGCCTTGCCTCCGCTTCACCCTATGAAATGATCAAAAAAGTGCTCGAATTGTTTAACCTACGACATTACTTTGATGTTGTCGTTTCTGCTGCACACTTACCTTACAGCAAACCACATCCCGAAGTTTATTTACTGGCAGCCAGTCAACTTGGAGTCAACCCAACTAACTGCCTTACATTAGAGGACTCATTTAACGGTATGATAGCAACCAAAGCAGCAAGAATGCGCTCAATTGTCGTCCCGGCCTCTCACCATTTTGATGATCCCCGCTGGTCATTGGCTGACATTAAACTGAATTCTCTGGAAAAATTAACAATAGAAAATATTACTTAATAGCCACCGCGCTGCCCTATTTCTCGTATATGGCAGCGCAAATATCAACCTCTCCCTCAACCAACCAAGCCACAGTTTAAAAAATTTCCTGGTTACCCTCTATCTTCCTCAGGCAAAACCCTCTATACTGCCTCACTGTATGTATAAACAGCAATCAGCATAAATAATTAGTATAAATCGTTATGACAGCAGAAGGGCATCTTCTTTTTTCCGTTGCCAGCCTTGTATTGGCTCACCAGCTAGAAATCACACCAGAAATAGCACAGGGAGACTGGTTACACATGCTTCCCGGCGTACTTCTGGCTTCATTGTTGCCAGATATCGACCATCCAAGTTCAACCTTAGGCAGATTGTTCCGCTTTATATCCATTCCAATCGCGCGATTATGTGGACATCGTGGATTTACACATAGTTTATTAGCGCTGCTTGTGGGAGTTACTCTATTCCAGACTGAAATACCGTCTAATTGGCCCATTCCAACTGACTTTGTCCATGCAATGGTTATCGGTTATATCAGCCATCTTATTGCTGATATGCTTACTCCCGCTGGTATTCCACTGTTATGGCCGCTAAGAATACGTTTTTGCTTACCTATTCTTAGAGGTAAGGAACGTAAAAAAGCCGAACGTTTTATTGCCGTACTGGTAGTAGTGATCGCTATTATTCTTCCACAACACATCAATTTCTCATTCGCTCGCTATTTCGACAGCTTACAATTTAACAAAATACAGTTTGATAAATTACCTATTGATAAGCTACAGAATCTTTACAAGTAACTGCTCAATATTCACATACAGCAAATATCGTAGCCCCATTTTAAAATGGGGTTACCTGCAAAATATAAATCATTTTTTATTCACTTCCTGTCGCCTTCAAAAAAACCTTTAACTCAATAAGATACAAAGTGAACAGTTGTAATTGAACAAAAAACAATAGAAATAGATTAGTATATATAATCAATTAAACTAGCTAGTGAAAAATAATTATATTAAATTCCATTTAATTATAAGAAAGAGGCTTATTATACTGATAATATTTTATTTTAAGCATTTCATGGTACGTAGACGATAGATTAAAATTGGAATACAACTTACACATCTATATTCCAAACTACATACCACAACTCGAAATATAAAGAGTATATAATTTTTGGAGACTAGAGATGGACTTACCACTCATCATCAACGTGCTCGTTTTTGTAGCACTGCTTATTCTATTAGCAAAAACGAACTCAAATAAATGGAGCTTGTCCAAAAAAGTTCTTGTGGCTCTAGTCGTGGGTGTCGTTTTTGGGTTGGCACTAAACATCATTTATGGAACAGATAATCTTACCGTAAAAGAATCAATTAAATGGTTCAATATTGTAGGTAATGGTTATGTACAACTGCTACAAATGGTTATCATGCCGTTGGTTTTTGCTTCTATCCTAAGCGCTGTTACTCGCTTACACAAAGCATCTTCTTTAGGAAAGATCAGCTTTTTTACCATTGGTACATTACTCTTCACTACAGCAATTTCCGCTTTAATCGGCATTGTCATTGCCAATTTGTTTGGGCTAAGTGCAGCAGGACTTATTCAAGGCACGCAAGAAACTGCTCGTTTATTAGCAATTGAAAGCAATTATATTGGCAAAGTTGCAGATATGAGTGTGCCTCAGATCATTCTCTCCTTTATCCCTAAAAATCCCTTTGCTGACCTGACGGGAGCACGCCCTACTTCCATTATTAGTGTGGTAATTTTTGCGGCATTTTTAGGCATCGCTGCGCTACAAATGATTAAAGATAATCAGGAACGCGGTAAACTGGCTCTCGTTGCCATTGATACTATGCAAGCATGGGCAATGAAGCTGGTTAGATTAGTTATGTGCCTCACTCCATACGGTGTGATGGCACTGATGACCAAGGTTGTTGCCAGCTCCAATATCCATGATATTACTCAATTAGGTAGTTTTGTCGTTGCTTCCTACATTGCCCTTGGACTGATGTTTGTAGTACATGGCGGGCTTTTGGCATTCACAGGGATCAATCCTCTGAAATTCTTTAAAAAAGCAGGCCCTGTACTGACATTTGCATTTACCAGCCGTTCAAGCGCTGCAAGTATTCCCTTGAATGTCGAAACACAAACTCGCCGCCTCGGTGTACCTGAGTCTATTGCCAGCTTCTCCGCTTCTTTTGGCGCGACCATTGGGCAAAATGGCTGTGCTGGCATTTATCCAGCTATGTTGGCAGTGATGGTGGCTCCAACCGTAGGTATTGATCCCTTTGATCCAGTGTGGATTGCAACACTTGTGGGAATTGTGACTATCAGCTCTGCGGGGGTTGCTGGTGTTGGTGGTGGCGCAACATTTGCGGCATTGATTGTTTTACCTGCTATGGGCTTACCTGTCACCTTAGTGGCACTGCTTATTTCTGTTGAGCCTCTGATCGATATGGGACGTACAGCATTAAATGTTAATGGCGCTATGACAGCAGGTACAATCACCAGTCAATTGATGAAAAAAACTAATAAAGAAGTATTTGAACAAGACGAAGAAGTAGTATTAAACCAATCTTAATTCAAAATAAGAATTAGTAAAGGTAATATATAAAAATTAGTTATTTTAAGGAATAAGGCAGATATATTAACTGCCTTATTCGTTAGCTTGTTTGATTTTTGGTTTTAATATAAAGGTTATTAAATAAAACTTAACACTATCACTGAAATATTTATTAACGTTAGCTGTTTATTGCCTCGTTTGCTGATACTAAGAGCGTATTAACTGTATTGTCTCGGCACTAGTCCTGTAGAGGCTGCAAATTCCCGGCCGCGAGCATATTGTTTCCCGTCACTTAACAATGAGGCCAGCATGCTGGCCGTGATGGGGCCGATCGACGGAATAGTTAGCAATCGCTGAGCACCCTCATCTTGTTTAATTGCAATATTAATTTCTTGTTCAATCTCGCTAATTTGTTCAACCAAATACAGGTAATGGGCGTGTAGGCGTTGGAGCAATTGCATCGGATAGGGAGTAATTCATTTTCAGCGATGACCTCAGATAACCGTTTTATCACCGCAATCCCTTTGGGCATGCTGATCCCAAATTCCAGCAAGAAAGCGTGCATCTGGTTAGTAGTTTTCACTTTATCACCCACCAGAGATTCCTGGATACGATGTAATACCTGCATAATTTGCTGGTTTTCCGTACGAGGTTGGACAAAGCGCATGGAAGGCCGAGAGGCGGCTTCACAAATAGCCTCGGCATCAATGAAATCATTTTTGTTGATTTTGACAAACGGTCGGACAAACTGCGGTGAAATCAATTTAGTCTCATGGCCTAATGCTGCGATTTTTCGCGCCATGAAATGTGCACCGGCACAAGCCTCCATGACGACGGTGGGCGCAAGGAGTCACGTTCAGAAATTCAAGAAGCTTGGTTCGGGTCATTTTCTCACGATAAAGCACTTTTCCATTTTTATCCTGACAGTGCAGGTGGAAAGTCTGTTTACCGAGATCAATACCAATAAGTGCTGTACTGTTCATGATGATGGCCTCTTCTAAAAGAAAAACACACTGTTAATTTACTGCTACAGGGTGGGGGAGGCCATCTCATTACACGCCCTAGCCGTATAGCTTTTGTCTCCGTAAAGCGACCCGTGCCTTCTTTTGCCAATTTACGAACAGGTCTCGGTCTCATCCACATTACCTGTTCCTTAACAACGAATGGTCGTTCTAGATGGCATTGTTTGCCGCTGAAAGAGGGACGTCTATCATATCAATGATGGATAAAATCAATCACGTTTTAAGCCTTCAAGTAATAAGTCAAAGGCAGAAAGCGTTTTTAAAAGTTTAGCTTCTGGGTCAATATCGTCAGCAATCCATAAAGCAGCTTCAACTAAGCTTCCATTTATTAAACAAGCCAAAACTTCTGTATCAACGTCTTTTATTTTCTTTTCAAGAACCATTTTTTTCAACAGTATTCTCATTGATGAAATACAGTGAGCTTGGGATTCTCTGAACCGATCACCTAAAATGATTTTTGAGTCTCTTAACACTATTTGTTGAAATTCTGAGTTAAGTGACATTGTTAAGTAAGCTCGGCACCTATCACAGAATCCAGTCCATGAATCAATGGCGTTATCAGATATAGACTGGAGATATTGATCCATTTCTGAATCGATTTGCTCAACAACAGCCATTAATAAGCCTTTTTTATCACCGAAATGATGGTACAGCGCTCCACGAGTTAATCCTACTTTGGAAGTAAAATCATCCATTGAGGTATTAGAATAACCTAAAGAGCCAAAGGCATGACGAGCAGTAGCTAATAGTTTAGTGCGAGTCTCTTCAATCATTTCGGTGCGGGTTCGCCGAGTCATTTATCCTCCGTTAGTATACAAATAGTATAGAGTAACCCTTTGACATACGTTACGTATGTTGATATGTTATCTAACATACATAGCGTATGTATGTGCGCTAATATCCTAAATTTTTATGCAACCAATTATCACAATAGGAAGCAATATGGGCAATCCTTATAGTGAATTATTCAAAACACCTGGTGCAATAGGATTTTCCTTGGCAGGTTTTGTGGCTCGTATGCCACTTCCAATGACGGGAATTGGTATCATCACTATGATATCACAGCTAAGTGGTAGCTACGGATTAGCTGGAGCGGTATCAGCAACTTTTGTATTAACTTATGCATTGGTAGCTCCACAAATTTCTCGTTTAGTCGATAGTTATGGGCAACATCGAGTGTTACCCATGGCTACCACGATAAGTGTTTTAGGTATATTAGCTCTTTTGGCTTGTACGTATTGGAATGCTCCTATTTGGACATTTTTTTTATGTGCTTTTCTAGCAGGTTTTATGCCTAGTATGTCCGCTATGGTACGTGCCCGTTGGACTGCCATCTATCGAGGACAACCTCAGCTACAAACAGCTTATTCCCTCGAAACAGTATTTGATGAAATTTCGTTCATTGCTGGACCACCTATATCGGTTGGTTTAAGTATAGCCGCTTTTCCACAGGCGGGACCACTTGCGTCAGCGCTTCTGTTAGCTGTAGGTGTGTGCTTGTTTGTTACGTTTCGAAGTACAGAACCACCTGTAGAAACTCAGAAATTTACTCTGGAAACAAAAGGTTCAGTTATTAAAATTTCTGGTGTATGGATTCTGGCATTACTACTTATCTTTATGGGTATTATTGTTGGTACTGTGGATATAGTCAGTGTTGCTTTCGCTAAGCAATTGGGGCGTCCAGCAGCAGCTAGTATAGTGTTATCTGTTTACGCAATAGGTTCCTGTCTTGCTGGATTGGTATTTGGTGCACTTAAATTGAAGACGCCATTACACAAACTTTTCCTTATAGGGGGATTGGCCACGGCTTTGACCACTGTTCCTTTCTTAGTTACTAACAGCATTTCTGGTTTAGCTTTAGCCGTCTTTATGGCGGGTTTATTCTTTGCACCAACAATGATCGTATCTATGGCATTAGTTGAGAGAATGGTTCCTGAGAGAAGATTAACGGAAGGATTAACCTGGTTACTTTCCGGTCTTAACGTAGGAGCAGCTTTGGGAGCTGCGGTGGCGGGGCAATTTGTTGATATATATGGTGCTCATGGTGGATTTATGGTTTCCTTGATTGCTGGATTGGGGGTGGTTTTAGTTACATTGTATGGTTTTTCGCGCATACGTACACATCGTGCTGTATCTTGATAAAACGTAAAACTAGTGCCTCCCTGTCAGATTAGTTGACAGAGGGATTTTCAATACCATCGCAAGTAAATTTGATGCCAGTTGCGCTGTACTTTCCTGAATGTAGTGACGACACCTGAGCGACAAGCTATTTGGCGAGAATCATGGCAGTCTGTTCAACTAGTTACGGTCGTTCCACTTCTAGATTACTATTGTGTTGATCCCACCTACACTGCCAAATTCTTGGGGAAGCCAGATTGAGGTACTATAGTCTGTTGGCGCTTCCTGCATAGATATTTCGTCTGTCACAGCAAGTATAACTTGCCGAAATGGGTACTCCTTCATCATACCTTCCTGCCCGACTGTTGTTGCTCAAGGTGAATGCAAGCTTTATTTTTATTTAACCTAACCCGAATTCTGTTTAAGCTGTCATTGAAAAATCGTTTTCCGAATAGAAAATGTTCAGTGATGGTTTTTTCCATTTAAGGCAGTAAGCAATCAGCCCACCTAAAACAGTCAGCAAAAATCCGTTTACACTTCGGTGGCGCGAGTGTTCTATTTGAGAAATTATTTTTAATTGTCCATTAATCGTTTCAATGATAAAACGCCTTGATAACATTATTTTATCCCATGCAGCTTGCAAACGGGCTTTCATTTTCGGCGCTTTTGGGTGATATGCACAGCATCAATAGGGTGAATTTTGCCTTAATGTATATGTTTGGGTACCGATTCATGCCTCGATTTACACAATTAGCCAATACCACATCTCAACAATCAGTGTGTTTTGGCTCTTTATCGGATTATGATGAATACATTATCCGCCCCAGCAAAAAAGCACAGAAACACCAAATAATCAGTGAATGGGATAAAGTCTTACGCATACTGGTTTCTTTAGCCTTAAAAAAGACCACGCAAGCTACAATTGTTCGTAAATTGTCCACTACAAAATCGTCAAACGCAACATTAAAAGCGTTAATCGCATTCGATGAAATCATCATGACGGATTATTTATTGGGCTATATCGACGATCAAGATCAACGTATTGCCGTCCAACGAAGTTTAAATCGAGGCGAGTCCTACCACCAGTTGACTGCCAGTATTGCCAAAGTGAATGGAGGAAAGCAGCTGAGTGGAAAAAAGAACGTAACTTAATTATCAACGCTGAGTGTATTCGATTAATCGCCAACATGATTATTTATCACAATGCGACAATTTTATCCGCCCTTTACGAAAATTATACGGAAAAAGATCCAGAAAAAAGTCTCGAAATTATTCATTGGTCACCCGTCGCATGGCGGTTTGTGAACTTAATCGGCAATTATGAATTTTATCGAAAGGATAAAATCATTAATATTCAGAATGTTATAGATAAACTTATTACTGATTTTGAAATCGATTTTTTGGGGAAAAGTATTGAGTGACAAGGGATTGCAGAGAGGTACCGGACAAACCGTTCTTTAAGTCAAAACACCCCAAGCAGTAAATAACTGGTTGTCTGATGGAAATCAAAGCAGGCTTGCCAGAAAGTGGCAGCTATCCGCAGAGTAGCAACTGGAAAAGTTTGTCAGCTTACCCCTTGGATAGAAATTTAGGCGGTTCAGACGTAGAACCCGTAAATACTTTGTTAAATAGTAAGTGACAAACGTGACAAAATTTTGGACGGTTCCCGCTTATTACCCCGAACTGCGCAGCTGTGACGCTCGCCCTGAAAGGGCGCTACGTTCAACTCCGAGGCTTCTTAAGTTTTTTGATTAGAAATCGGCCACAAAAGCCTCAGCCAGTATCAATGCATTGCATTTTTGCATTTTCTTATAAAATTTATCTTCTGATTTCAGAATCTCACGTCTACTAACACTTGAATATGACGTGTTATTTGCACATGCATACGTTGTTGAAAATTGAGTATGAGCCCCTGATGGGTACATGTGGGGATATGGGCCAGGGTTTGCTGCTGAAGTTATCTCTTGGTAATGAGCGTTATCTTCAACTCCAGATGGTACAGGTATACCATTTACGATTCGATACAAGGTCGCTCTACGTATCTGTTCCCTTGAGATCCCCCCAAAAGCAACATATTCATGCTGATCGCCGAAATCATCAAGAGCCTCAAGGTAACCAGAGTCCGTTCTCCCCCATTCCCTAAATGAAGTCTCCACGCTATAAAAATTATCAGTCGGTCTTACCTCATAAAGATAAAATTCCGTTCCATCCCCCTCTTCAGCCGCAGAAATATCAACAACCACATCAGAATCAGTAGATGTTGCTACAAATGCAGAGGTGGGCGCCCCGCCATGCCCACCTAAACTATCAGCTTCAACATGTTCAAGTAAGTTATCATTCTCCCCCCACGGATGAAACCCCATCTCAAATATCCCACCAGGTCCAGTTGGGGCCCGGCTATCACTTCTGTAAAAAAAAGTCTGCGCCAACAGATTTGGTGAGAAAATAATCAAGAAAAATACTGTTAGTATTTTCATCAAGCCACCAATTAATATAATAAATTTATTTCGCCCAATGCACCATTCCCATCGCACTGGGCTTGTAATCTACTGGAAGTGATATTAGCCAGAGTTGCGTACTTAAAAAATCTCTTTCCGTCTTCTGTATTCAGGCCGTATTCATAAGTGAAATCCCCATAAAATAGTCCCTTCCCTTGAGCAAGGTCAACTCTGTTTACATCTTCACCACCCCAAGTTGGATATATACCAGTCACCTTACTATCGATATAAACTCCATTAGAATTTCTATCCCGACATGATGTCTGGTTAGTAGTAAAGAACGTTATATTAATGGCTCCATGCTCTGGAACGCCGCTTTCTGCTAAATTCAAGCACCCTCGACCATTACAGGTTGCATCAGCTACGAGTATATCCTTCCCACTTGTGCAAGGGGAATTTATTATTGTGAACCATGTTGAACCACTTTTAAAATGCCTAAACTCTACCGTACATGTCTTGGCACGATAATACTTTGCATAGCTAGGTAAGGGATTGGCATGAACGTTCCACGTGACAAACTTGGGGTCACCAGCACAAGAAAATATGGTATTTTTATCTTCTATTTGTATTTTTTGAGATGTTTGACTTGGTTGAAGTGTTATTGCAGGATTAGGAACCGCCCAAATATACATGCATTCGGAACCACTCCCTTGTGGGGTATCTATAGTTATGGAGTAAAATTTGTTTGGATTGCTGAAAGTCACATCATACCATTGTGATGCATGAGCTAGTGAAGATAGCAAAAACAAAAGAGAAGCGCAAAACTTTACCTTTCTCATATTTCCCACCATTTAATTGTTAATTTTAACGGAGGCAAACTGATTACCCCCCTGACAATAAATGGTTATTTTATTCCCTGATATATACGCCAGCATAACAATTTTATCTATAGCTTTCCCTGAATCCGTGTTTATAGGGTATGTTTTATTGGTTAGCTGCGGAAAATCGGCCCCGTCATTAGCAGTAAAGTGAATTTGCGTGTATCTCCCGCTACTGTCTAGCCCGTAGCTTTTCACGACACCTGTGGGCGTATTACCAGAATTACATGTGGTGGATGACATGGACTGGCCCGAGAAAATTAGCACTCCGACCATCAATAAACTCAATATATATTTCATAATTACACCATAAATATAAGTGCCTTATTGTCACAATAACAACGTGATGAAAATGCCGATGAGATCACACTATTACACCATAAATATAAGTGCCTTATTGTCACAATAACAACGTGATGAAAACGCCGATGAGATCACACTCTTGGCTTTTCCTGCCACTCCGGTTTCTCAGGCTCTACCCTGTTCACCAGTACGCTGTACTTCTTCCAGGCTTCAAGGCTGGCTTTCTCTTCGCCGGTTTCCATGTTGTACTTAACGGCGCGTTCCAGTTGGTTGCAGTAGGAATAGCCGTTACCGGCTACCCCCCGCACGGATCCGGACGTGCGCTGCTAACGCATCCGGCTCTTACCTTGGGTTCTGGCGTGGAAGCGATGCATCGGGTGTGGATGGACTATTCTGGGGGATGACAACCAGCGTTTGCACAGCTGACCGAAACGTTTTCATGTCACTCTGTGCCGCTGGCTCCGTCGACGCAGTGCCTTCAGCCACAGTAACTTCACTTCCCCTACAAACTGGCTTATAGACTTCATGTTGAAAGGAACTCCAGAGTAGTTTATGTGTCCTTCCACCACTCGCCTTAGCCAGGCACGAGCCATTTGCTACGGGCAACGCGGCGAGATCAGAAAACGGTAGCCAGAAACAGCCACCGGTCGCAAAATCGCATTGAATCCTGGCATCAGCTTCGTTCAGCGATCGCGCAGGTTGGTGGCAAAAAAGAGCTGACCGGACAGAATGATATTGAGCTGGAGATTAGTAATCAGTGCGGGCGACTGCTCAGCATCATTATTATTTATTATAATTCAGCCCTGCTGTCGCGGTTGTTGCAGAAGTATGAGGATGTTGGTAACACCCGGGGGATTGCTCTTCTCAGACGAATGTCGCCCGTAGCCTGGCAGCATAGGGGTTTGACGGCCAACCGTGCGAAAAACCACGTTAGTGAATGAATAGTATGAAATATCAAGACTTATGAGATTGTATTTCAGGGCTTAAAAAATAGTTCCAAATATCGTTTTTCAGTAATTTTGATACTGAATAGTATCAATTTTGATTTTTGATACCTCTTGGCGTGGTTTTTTACACCACTGGACCTCAACCCCCTAATATGCTTATCGACCTGATGGCCGCGATGTCGCATAAGGACTGGTTGAGTCGTCGTCAGAGGCAAAAACAGGGAATCGAGCGCGCTCATATGCTCGGTAAATATAAAGGTAAACAAGCTTATAAGGAACGACACCAAAAAGTAATGTACTACCGGCAGGTTAAAAAACTCAGCATCCGAGAAACAGCAGAGGCAACAGGCTACAGTACTTCACAGGTTTGCCGGATTCAGGCTCTTTATAAAGAATTAGTGTCTGATTAAAAAATAGTCTTAACGTACAATGATTTTCGATATCCAAACTGATCCCTAACTGGGCGGCCCGGTTGTTATCGGTGCCCATAAAGAAAGACAATTTTCCGCCTGACCAGCCCGACATGGTGTTGCCCGTCTGATGTAGTGTCAGCACAATATCACTGTATTCGCGGGTCTTTTTGATCTGTTTATCCCGCACCACCAAAGGCTCAATATGCAAATCACGGCAGGTGTTAAACGGGAAATGTTGTTCCCCGACAGTAGCAGTATCCAACAAGGAAAAGGCAATGGGAACTCCTATAGCAGAATCAACATAACCTGACATATTCAATATGCTCCGTAAACAACTCATCAACTGAACATCTTTTTTGCCTCCTGATCGCTTTTGCTCCGCTCCATTTGTGTTCTATTGGGTTCAAATCCGGACTATAAGCGGGAAGCCATTCCAGTTGACATCTGCTGTCTCCTATCGCTTGTGCCGTGTCATTCCGTTTATGGAAAGGCGCATTGTCCATCACTATCACGGCGCCGTGTGGAAGCTTTGGCAACAAATCTTGCGTCATCCACGCATAAAAAACATCGGCATTAATATTCTCGGTAAACAAGCTTAAGGTGACGAAGGTATTTTCGAGAATGGCACCAATGACGTTGATACGGCCTTTTGCGTGCCAGTCATGCGGACCAAAACAGCGTAACCCTTTTTCCGAATAGCCATGTTGACGTGGCATCGACTGGGCAAAACCACTTTCATCCAAATACACAATCGGCCTGCCAGCCCGCTCATAGTCGCTGATGCGCTCGATAAATGCCTGACGAGCCTGAAGATCAGCGCGAGGGTGTTGGCGCGTTTTTTTATGGGTGATCCGAAGCCGTTTCAAGGCATAATGAATAGCCGATTGTGAGACACCTAAACGTTTTGCTCTTTCCCATTGATAGTCATCGGGAAAATTTCGGACATCTGCCATGAGCACCGCATCAGGGATTTTCGTGGCGGGTTGGCGCAGTCTCGATCACACCACTTCGCCCACCAAATAACTTGTTCAGGGCTTTCAGCATGTAGGTTGACCATATTCCTATCGTATTTTTCGTCGCTACATGCTCTCAAAACACCTTTAGATCGCACACACGCCTATCTGTCCAATTTGGGCAGTTTGAGAAACCAGCTTTCCATCTCCTCCCTTTTAGAATGGGCTCATAGACAATTTTTGATGAGGAACGACACGATGAGACAACTGATAGCAATTCTGGGAGTGGCAATTCTGGCAGGGTGTGCTTCTAACGCCACCGAGCAAAAGCCTCAAACTCAGGCTGCCCCTGCCGAGAATGACAAACCGGCCAGAGTCAGCCGGGAGTTGTCTATTGCGTGGGACAATATGGGGCGAGGTGGTGCGGCCTTACGCCAACCTAGTTATATCCATGTTCTGGGCGACGGTAATGTCAGCGCAACGATGAATAAGGCCAAAGATGACTCCGCTGGTTATGACAAAACCCCAGTAGGAATTAAACAGCACGGCGATGTGAGCGAAGCCATCAATACCTTCAAGTCCATTAACAAAAGCAAAGGCTACTCGCTGTATGAGTTGTCCCGCTGGGAACGCTATTGCAATAGCGGTAAAGGTATGGATGAGCACGATTGGCGCTTTGTTGAAGCTGAGGGGGCAACAAACATCCCCCAGGATATTGTAACCGGCTGCATACCGCCCATCAGCGTTATCGCTGTTATGCCTGCTGCAAGGTTTTTCAGTTGGAATACACCTACCAAGCCTGCAAACCTGGCGTTAAAGCGCAGATTGTCGACATAGCGATGAATAACGGAGGAATTCGTGACACCGCCCGGATCCTGAAAGTCGCCACAGCCACTGTCATGAAAACGTTAAAAACCTCACGCCTCGAAACGTAACGACGTTGCCCCTTGCTGGAAGTGACATTCAGCTTATCTGTGAAATAGATGAGCAATGGTCGTTTGTGGGGAACAAGAAAAATCAACGCTGGCTTTGGTATGCCTGGGAACCCCGCCTAAAACGAATAGTGGCCCATGTTTTTGGCGCTCGCAGCAGAAAAACGTTAGACAAGCTGCTTGCCCTTTTATCCCCCTTTAATATTCGATTTTATTGTACGGATGATTATGGGGTTTATGACCTTCTTCCCGAAGAGGGGCATCTGACGGGAAAGACGTTCACCCAACGCATAGAGAGAACGAATTTAACTCATCGTACTCGAATCAAAAGACTGAATTGCAAAACGATAGGCTACTCTAAATCAGAGGAGATGCACGATAAAGTGATAGGGACTTTCATTGAGCGTGAGTACTATTTTTGATATTTAATCTAACCATTTAATACATGACCTGTTGTTCGCGGTACATCATGACTAATATCTTTGTATCTCACTTTCATTTCATAACCTCAATTAGGGTAGATTGGAATTGTTGAGAGGATTATTATGTTTTAAGAGCTTGTTTAATTGTTTCGAATGGTATGATCAACTTCTGCGCAGAAGATAATGGAATCGCTCCAAATGATTCATACCATTTAGCTACTGCTTGATTCTTAGCCTCGATAAATAGTCCGATTCCCCCAATTTGTTCAGCGGCTTTTAGGCAACGATAACCAGCTAAGATCAGTAATTGCCCTCCAAATCCGTTATTTTGAAAATGTACATCAATAGCTAAACGGCATAGTAAATAAACTGGAACAGCGCGCTTAGCTAACCCTTTGGATAAACTATTAGGAAGATCATCAAAATTTATAGATGAAGGAGTAACGGTATAATAACCAATAATCTTTTTATTTGAGTCATTATATGAAATTGCTACATATGTTTTACTAACGTTATTCTTAGTATCTTGTCGTGCCAATTTTTGTAGATAATCATTCAGTGCGGGTTCTCCGCAATTGAATGATTTTCGATTGTGAGACTTGTCTATAAGTTCCTCAATGAACATGGCTTAACTTACCCTTGAAAATTTTTAGAAGCCGAAATCGCCGCTGCTTTTAGCTTATCATTTGGTTTAGGGGGATTATCTAAAAGATCCAAGATTAATTTTTTGTCACTATATGATAATTTGAGACTTTCATTTTCATTGATTACTTTTTGCGCTTCTTTCATTGCTGTTTGTGTAACAAAGTCAGTTACATTCACACGTAAGATTGATGCAGCTAATTGAATAGACTCTTTAATTTCAGAACTAACCCGAAATTGTAATCGCTCTGTAGCTAGTTTGGTATGTGTCATATGATTACCTTTAATACATTTTTTCGTATAAACACATTATACTAGATGTCTACTTAATCGTCAATTTGTAAGTTCATTGTGAGTACAAGTTTAGAATTTGGCCTAGTACTACAGCCGTAATAGCTCTGTCACCATAGGGTTATTCCGACGACGGTAATGACATTGTTGTGCATAGTATTGGTGTCGCCGCCGCCAGTCTGACCAATGTAAAATCTGTTCGA
>NZ_NKHQ01000124.1:0-20320 GCF_014467265.1 Xenorhabdus sp. TS4
CGAATTGCTAGAAAACTTCTTTCTCACACGTTGGGTATTTTTGCCAATTTTAAACAAGGTAAAAGTCAACGCGACTGGCTTCAACAAGCCAACGTTATAAGATGTTAAAGTCGAGCATCGCGTTATTACTTTCTCCCGGCTTAGCAGCAGGAACTAATTCCATTTTGGCCTGAACAGTTGGGAGACGCTGGAGGTTTTCCAGCCCCTGCTCAATATCGCGCAGGTCAAATAAATTCCCTTTATGGGCAGGAATTGCCGTATACAACGTAGCGTAACGATTTGACTCCGGAGTTCTGGTAATTTGATGGATTTTACCGGCCAACACGACCAGTTTCAGTTCGCCTTCACGCAAATCTTGTTGGGGAGCCAGTACGCGACTGGTGACCCAACCGTGGCTGACCAATCGATCCTGCATATTGCCCATCAATAAATTGATACCCTGAGATCCTAAACAGTGCCCGTTTGCCTGATCCGCCAGACGTTGCAAAGGCAGCCAGTGAGGTAGATCTTCTTGGCCGGATAATGTTACTTGATGGATAACAAAACAGGGAAATTCCTTGGAAAATTTCAAGTTGGAAGCAGATGGGGTGTCATCCGAAAGCCTAACTGTTGGTGCTTTCGCTTCCAGACGTTGTTCTAATGCCTGTTGTTGCTGCTGCTGATACTGCTGTTGTTTTTGTTGTTGTTGATGAATAGAAGGTTGGTTATCTGCGTGCACAGGCTGAGAAACAAAAACAGCCCATCCTGCCAACCCTATGAGCATATTGCTGGGAATTATCTTTACCATAATTGAATTTATAAGAATATTAAATGTTATTGACTTTTTAGAGGGAAATCAGAAGAGAGACATTATAGATTAAGTTGCACTATTTTCAATATAACAGACTGTTTTTTTATATAAAATACAACATCCAGATGAATTAACCACAAAAATGTAAAATTTCGTTATTTAATTAAAAATAACCCAACTATTACAGATAAAACTAAGTATTTTCATCCTAATTATGGGGTTATCTAAATCCAAACAGGAATAAATAATATTATTCTTCATGATAAATTCGAGAATTATTAAATGGCTAACTACAATTTATTTTTTTACTTCACTCAGTTATAAATTTCAATAGTTAAATATTTAGCATTATTATAATAGTTATTTTTCTCTCTACTTTATCATCTGCTCGAATATACTTCTGCCTCACTGATTAATTTTTAGCCAGACTTCAAAGCATTAATTTGATATTCTTGCACTTTTTAATGGAACATCATCATGACTGTTACGTTAGAAGTGACTTGTCGATATTGCGACCAAGCTGAACCTGTACGCAAACACGGAACAGGTAAGGCAGGCTTCCCTCGCTACTATTGCAAAGACTGCCAAAGAACCTTTCAACTCAATTATCGTTACAACGGCCATAAACCGGGTATGAAAGAAAAAATTGTGGATATGACGATGAATAGCTCTGGTGTGAGAGACACAGGCCGTATGTTAGGTCTCGGTATCAATATGGTGAGGCGGACATTAAAAAACTTATATGGACACCGACTCAATTCAAGTAGGTGGATAAAATTTTCTGACAAAGTAGTCGCAAACATATATTCGGCTTCAAAGAGAGTCGGTTCTACCTGTCAGCACATCAACTTATCGTCTTCAATCACACCATATACTCCTCAACGGGGTTCATAGACCGACTGCTGATTCACCAGTGCTCAGGCGATCCGGACATTCTTATTCGCCAACGCAACCGCGGCCTTATTGATTCCACTTCGTGCAATCAGTCCTTTTAGCCAGCGTTGTAATCCGTTAAAGTTTTCATCGGGGAGCTTTCCGAACCGATACACGACTGAGCGGACGCCATGGATAAGTATCCCGCACAAGTACGTATCCCCCGCTTCGTAATGCCCAATAATCTGACTTTTCCACCACTGTTGAGCATTCAGATATTCAAGGCGTTTATCCAGCGCTTTCAAACGCTATTGTTGCTCTTTGAACTCAAGCAGTAATTCCTGAAATAACTGGCGGCTCAATGTAGTCAACTCATTCTCGGTATTTTCCAGATGTTCGGGTAAACATTGTGCAACCTTGTGAGCGCTTTCGGGGCAATGCCATATTCTAGTCTCAACCCGCGTATTTGATTAATTAGCGCGGTTCGATTTTTCATTAAACGCTGGCGAACTCGATGTAGAGACTGAATATCCTGCTGTTCCCGCGTCTTTTCCGGCACATACCGCATCCCCGGACGACTATCTGCCTCTACAATGGCGGTCGCATCATTTTTGCCCAACGTATAGAGCCGCATAATCTCAATCTACGAATTCATATCAAGAGGTTGGCGAGAAGAACAATTTGTTACTCGCGTTCAATAAAAATCCACAAAAAACTCATTGGCGCATATATTGAAAAACATCATTACAACCCTTTGGAGACATGACCAGACTCCGCGCTGGCAGTGCAGCCGGATCACTCACCCACTGCTGCAGGTAAGCATCGTGCTGCTGTATCTGGCTAGCGCGGTGTATGCCATTGCTTCATGGCTAGGCTATCTGCCCTCTGGGTGGTGATCACAAATCAGTCGTTTACGGAGGCATTCCATTCAATGACGAGCTACATGGTTTATCTTCAGCTAGTTGCTAATATTTCATGTTTTCTAGCTCTTCTGGGTAGGACAAAGAGAGATAGCTTGCCAGTAGCTAACTGTAGCGGCCCGCATTTAAAATATGGCGGGCTTGCATTTATCCGCTTTTTTAGCCCACATTAATTGCAAATGAAAATACCTTCCGGCTCATATTAACTGCAAATGAGCTTGCATTTATCTTTTTCGGCTCGCATTTCATTTCGACCGGCTCACAATAACTGCAAATGAAATTTTCCGCTTAAACCAATCTATTGGATTGTATGGGTATACCCCATAAAGACAATGCAATGAGACAGTTTTTGTGTCTTATTAGGGTTGTTTTTGTCTCATCCACATGCTACGTTTCATTCATCTAAAGGTAAACGAGACACTTTCCCCATTATGGCTCTTTATGGCTATGCCCGTGTATCAACTAATGATCAGGATCTCGCCCTACAGTCACAAATGCTTCGTGTTGCCGGTTGTGAAATCATCCGGGCCGAAAAAGCCAGCGGAACCAAACGGGATGGGCGGAGTGAACTGCAATTGTTGCTGGATTTTTTGCATCCGGGCGATACGCTGATTGTCACGCGTATAGATCGTCTGGCTCGTAGCATCAAAGATTTGCAGGATATTGTTTATTCTTTAAATCAGCGGGGGATTACCCTTAAGGCTACAGAGCAGCCTGTCGATACACGCACGGCAGCCGGAAAAGCCTTCCTCGATATGTTGGGTGTCTTCGCTGAATTTGAAACTAATCTGTGCCGTGAACGTCAGCTGGAAGGTATTGCGGCGGCAAAAGCGCGAGGTGTGTACCGGGGACGAAAATCATCCATTGATCCTGCCGAAGTGTACCGTCTGTATGTAGTTGAAAAAATGGGGGCTACGGCGATTGCCCGTCAACTCGGTATCGGACGGGCCTCAGTTTATCGTGTGTTAGATAACTATGGGCAGCCAGCGTAAATCTATTCCTGTTGACTCTCTGTTGCAATTACGGCAACGGTTAGACCGCCTGCCGTCCAAAAGCCCGGAACGGACAACACAGATTACTGCAATGGCGCAGTTGTACGGCGTTTCTCCTACCACCGTTTACCGGAATCTCCATGTTGTTCTTAAGCCTCGTACCGTTCATCGGTGTGATCATGGCATTCCCCGCATCCTGCCCCAATCTGAGCTGGAGCATTATTGCGAACTGATCGCAGCCTTAAAATTGCGTACTACCAATAAATCAGGGCGGCATTTATCAACCGTAAGAGCCATTCAATTACTTGAAGAGCATGGTGTGGAAACTGGACAAGGGTTGGTTAGGGCGCCGAAAGGATTACTGCGAAGACAAACGGTTAATCGTTGGCTTTCTCTGTATCGTCTCGACCAACCTCGGCTGTTAAGAGAACCCCCGGCGGTTAGGTTTCAGGCAGAATACAGCAATGATTGCTGGCAGTTTGATATGTCGCCGTCAGACCTCAAACACATCGAACAACCGGGCTGGATTGATGCGGCTAAAGGACAGCCGACCCTGATGTTATACAGTGTTGTTGATGATCGGAGTGGTGTGACTTATCAGGAATATCGTTGTGTCTATGGTGAAGATGCTGAGTCCGCACTTCGCTTTCTGTTCAATGCGATGGCACCAAAACCTAACCCGGAATTCCATTTTCAGGGACGTCCCAGGATGCTGTATCTTGATAATGGCCCCGTGGCGAAAAGCCATGTGTTTCAGAACGTGATGCAGGCACTTCATATTGACTGGCAGACTCATATGCCAGCAGGTAAAGATGGTACGCGCACCACGGCACGTTCCAAAGGTAAGGTTGAACGCCCTTTCCGTACCATTAAGGAAGCCCATGAAACCCTGTACCATTTTCATCAACCGGAAACTGAGCAGCAGGCCAACGAATGGTTATGGAATTATCTGATGCGCTATAACTCTCAGGGGCATCGCAGTGAAAAACATTCCCGTCTGGAGGACTGGCGGGCAAATCTTCCCCCGGATGGCGTGCAGGACATGTGTACCTGGGAGCAATACTGCCGTTTTGCCCGGGAGCCTGAATCGCGTAAGGTTGGCATCGATGCCCGCGTCACGATTGAAGGGACAGCCTGGGAAGTTGAACCTGATATGGCTGGCGAAACGGTTATTCTGTTGTGGGGACTGTTTGACGACGAAATATTTGTGGAGTTTGACGATGAAACATGGGGACCGTATTATCCCGTCTCCGGGCCTATTCCATTACACCGTTACCGGGCGTTCAAGCGTGGCAAGGCGGCTGACAGGTCTGATCGTATCCATGAGCTGGCCAGTCAGTTGAATTTGCCGATCAGTGCTCTGTCAGGCAGTGATATTCAGCTCCTGATGCCTGATATAAAAAAACAACCAAAACTGCCGCATCAGCCATTTGACATCGCAGAATTTGAATACCATTTCCCCACTATTATCGCAGCGAAGCTGGCCATTGCCGATGATCTGGCCACACCACTGGCCAAATTGTCGAGTGAAGAGCGGGCATTTATTGACAGTATTCTGGCAGAAACGCTTATCCGCACTGAAGTGTTCACCCGTATAAGAGGCTATTTCCGTAACAGACAATCAGGAGAAGATCATGCGGGTTGAAGTGATGGAATATTATGGATTGGCGCAGCCCATTGATCAGGCAGGCTATTATGAAACGGCGCATCATAAACAACTTATCAAAGATATCAAAGGGGCTATCCGTGAAGGACGACTGGTTGCTGTCTGCGGTGTAGTCGGAAGTGGTAAAACTGTCACCCTGCGTCGCCTGCAACAGCAACTTAGGGATGAAAACAAAATTATCGTCGCCAAATCGTTGTCAGTCGAAAAACACAGTGTCAAACTTGCCACGCTGATTAGCGCACTATTTTACGATCTGACACAGGATAAGCTGGTACAAATCCCAAAACAAGGGGAGCGCCGGGAACGTGAACTGCAAGAGTTAGTCAGGAAAGGCAAGCGAACCGTGGCCTTGTTCGTTGATGAGGCTCATGATCTTAACGGACATACTTTAACTGGACTCAAACGACTAATGGAAGTTGTAGAAGACGGTGGAGGCCGCTTATCGGTGGTTTTAGCCGGTCATCCCAAACTGCGTAATGACCTGCGTCGTCCAACGATGGAAGAGATTGGATACCGCACCGATATTTTTACGCTGGATGGGATCACGGGCAGTCAACGGGAATACATTCATTGGTTACTTAAAACCAGCATGGGGAAAGGAAAAACGGAAGATATTCTGACGACTGATGCTCTCGATTTGCTGGCGATGAAATTGCGTACCCCACTGCAAGTTCAGTTGCATCTCACGTTAGCCATGGAAGCTGATTATCAGACTGGCGAAAAACCAATAACGTCAACACTGATAGAATCAGTGCTTTCCAGACAACTTGATGATTTAGAGCCGGCGCTAACACGGCATGGTTATCGTTTGAAAGATATGGTGGAACAATTTGATGCCAAACCCGCTGAAATCAGAGCGTTGTTTAACAATCAACTCGATCCGGTTCGAACCACAGAGTTGCGCGACAGAATGTTGGCAGTTGGGCTGCCGATATGATGAATTTCATTTGCAGTTATTGTGAGCCGGAAGGTATTTTCATTTACAATTAATGTGGGCTAAAAAAGCGGATAAATGCAAGCCCGCCATATTTTAAATGCGGGCCGCTACAACTATCTGAGGATTAAGAGACTTGCTCCCCCTGATAATAAACGAACCACCTGCCTGTCAGGGGTTACGCACGAAAACGAGTAAAATGGGCTAAGTGATTGAAAGTGAATTTTTGGCACAGGTGAATAGACTGGTTTTCATTCAACAAAAAGATTTTATTGCTGAAAAACACTACTTATTTAGAGTAAAAAATGTTATGCGTAATCCCTGACCTGCCTGTGATATTTGCTCAAAATAATCAAAATCAACATAGCCGGCATCCGCCAGTAAGAGTTGATCACGCAATGTCTCGGGTGCAGGCAGATGAGCCCGTTCAGATGCGGTATCTGCGGTGACCGCCATTTTCACCGGCGTTTGACTCAATAATGATAAAGTCATGTGACATTCGACAGCGGCGGCTGTTGTCCAAAACCGAGAGGGAAAAATCTCAGCCAGTGCTGGGTGAACGTTAAATGAACTGCCATCCTGTAAAATAATATTGCGAAACTTCCTCAACTTGTCAGGTATCGGAACGCATTTTTCGACCCATTGTGCCATGGCAAATTTCACCAATATTTTGACAAATTCGACAAAGGCCGCTTTACGTAATTGGTTATAAAAAGGGCGGTAACTGACTTGTTGCTTTTTATCGGGACACAGGCCATTAAATTTTTGGTGTAACTGGGCAATAGAAGTCACTTTACCTGTGCTGAGTGCCGCGATAAGACTGAGGATCAGCACACGGGGTTCGATATTTCTCACGCGTTGAATAAATCCACATCGAAAAGCCACCTGCTGCAAAGAAACGTCATTGAAGAATTGCATTAACTGGTGTTTTATAGCGATAATCGTCACAGGCTTCATCCGTGTTTCTGGTCTTAGTTTGGCAACGATGATCAGATCATAAATGAAGCCTTTTTTCTATCTAAAATATACAGTTAATGCTTAAGACCCTGTATATGTGAGATTATTTATCTTTATACGGAGACCATTTCATTAAGTCTGGGGCACGGTGTTAAATCGACGATAGAATGAGCAAAGGAACATCATTTTATCAGACACCTCACCATGAAAACCTACGTCGTGAAACTCGCCCTCCGAGGTATCAGCCCAATGGCCTGGCGCCGATTCATATTGTCAGGCGAGACTTCTTTAGCGGCTTTGCACTATATCATTCAGATCGCGCAGAGGTGGCAGGGTGACCACCTGCATCAATTCCGTATTTATGGCAAAAATGGAGCGTGAACTGATTATAGAGCGCACCTGCGCCGGGCTGGATACAGCCCGACAGCTTGGCCGGAAAAAAGGTGGACGGAAACCTAAAATGACCAGCAGTAAGATGAAATCCGCTAAAAAACTGCTGGCAAGCGGTGTTTCCCCGAAAGACACCGTAAATTTCTGCTCAAATTCTCCCACTAGTTCAACATGAACAGTTATTTTCTGTCAATTTGTCGTGCATCATAGATAATCGAAACTACCGATACTGTGACGATAGTAATTATCATCATAAATAACGTCAGACTAAATGGCATATGGGCATTAAACAGTTGGATCACAAATACCGCCAATGGCGAAAGTGCCAGTACGGTGGAAAGTGCCAGTACGGTGGAAACTGCCAGCGGTGTTGAGAATTCAATCCCTTTTTGCAGAAAATAGATTGATGTACTCACACCAACTAATGCGATCAGCAGGATTAAATAGATAATTTTGCCATTAATAACGACATTATCCTGTAGCAGCAATATTCCCAGACATACCATGATCAACAACGGAAAGCGCAGCGATAATAGTGCTGATGCAGGGACATTGCTGACAGCGAACCGCTTGGAAATAATCACGGTAGCTGTGATGCTAATACTGCACAGAATAGCAATGACAATTCCCATTATCATTTCACTGCGACTATAGAGAGTGTATACATCTCTGAACATCACGGTATACACGCACATAGCAGCGGCTGTTATAAAAATCACCAGATGACAGCAACGTGTAACAAAGCTGATGGGTTGACGCGTCAACAACAGGTAAGCCGTCATGCTAACAGGGCCTAACCCTTGTGTCAGCGTGACGGCGACACTAGGTTCAAGGTACTTAACCGCCAGAAAATAAAACAGCCAATTGAACATCGAGACGATATTTAAGGCTATCAACATACGCCATTGCGAAAACAATTCAGCATAAGCCTTCCGCTGACGAAAGAAGCCGATTGTGGAAAATAGCACAGTGACAACCACAAAACTCAGGCTAACGACCAAAAAGACATTAACGCCGAACAACCAAATGTTCAGTAAAACACTTTGTGTTGAGGCAATGAAAATATACAGTAATGTAAAAAATACACCGGATAAGTACCTACCTTGTTCTGTCATTCACTACTCCTGTTTGTCAACAAACTGCTGGTGCCATTTTTCTAACATGTATATCGTCCACAATGCATAGCAGTTGTTGCTATCGAAATCTTTGACAAACTGGCGCATCCGATCCGGATTAAAGTATCCACGCGATAATGCCTGCTCGCTGATCAGTGTATCGGCAATGGTTTTTCTCATTGACGATACCATCCATGGTTCAAGCGGCACAGCTAACTCCTGCTTTTTGCGATTAACAATATAATCGGGAAGATAGCGTTTCGCCAGACAGTGAAGAAGGTATTTTTCTTTGCCTGAATGGAGCTTAAAGCGTGCAGGCAAGCGGCTTCCCAATCCCACTACTTGTCTGTCAAGGAAAGGAACGCGCACTTCAAGTGAATTGGCCATTGAGGCGATGTCAATCTTGACTAACTGCGCTTCCTGCATCCAATGGTTAAAGTCATACTCCATCGCTGCGGAGAGAGGATCAGCATGTCGTCTCAGCGCATCGCTGTACCTATTGGCCTGTGCAGTGCCATTTTTTTCGAGCAGGTGTGACGTCATATCCTTACTGTATAGCTGCTGTCGCAGTTGACTGCTAACGCCATCGGTCAGTAATGCCTGATAAAACTCAGGGAATTCCTCTTTCTGCCATACCTTATTAAACAGATCAACCTTGCGTGGCAGATTGTATTGCGCAGGCAGATTGGGGAAATTCGCTGCCAGAGAATAGCGGGCATAACCACCGAACAGTTCATCCGCTCCATCGCCACCCAGTACTACGGTGACATGACGACGCGCCATCTGATACATAATGTGGCTGGCAATCGAAGATGGAAAAGCAAAAGGCTCTCCGAAGTGTTCGATCAGGATATGAGCCGCATCGAATGCTTTTTGTGGCGTAATGATATAGTCATGGTGATCCGTTCCAAGATCTTTAGCCAGACGCCGGGAATAATCCAGCTCGCTGAAAGCAGACTCATTGAAGCCGATAGCAAAAGTTTTCAGCGAGTGGTGTCCCTGTTTACATGCCATGGCAGTAATCAGGCTGGAATCCAGTCCGCCACTGAGCATCGTACCGACGGGAACTTCTGCCTTTAATCGTTTATCGATAGCCTGATTCAGATATTCGTCAATTTCATCAATCCACTGTTCCAGTGGTTTATCATCCTCTATTGGCTGGTAGTCAACGCGCCAATAGTTTTTCCGGCTCTCTTTCCCTTGGATAAAACTGACACTGCCACCAGCGGGCACTTTGCTGATACCCTGAAAAATACAACGATCGCTCGGCACGACCCGAAAGCGTAGATAATAATCCAGCGCCTCAGGGTCAATACGGCGTGGAATGGTATTGTTCTTCAACAGTGAATTCAGTTCGGATGAAAAACTGATTGTGTTGTCGTGCAAAGCATAAAACAGCGGTTTTTTACCGGCAGGGTCGCGTGCCAATAACAGTGAGTCATTAACGCGATCGTAAATAGCCAAAGCAAACATGCCATCCAAATAGTGATAAAACTTCTCACCGTCACGCTGGTACAGATTAACAATCACTTCTGCGTCGGAGTCGGTACTAAATTGAACCCCCTGTTGAATTAATTCCTGGCGCAATGAACGGTAGTTATAGATTTCACCGTTAAATACCAATACATATTGTCCGTTATTGCTGTAACAGGGTTGAGAGCCGTTATCCAGTGCGATGATTTTTAACCGCCGCATACCAATACTGACATGTCCATGATGATAAATTCCATCCTGATCGGGACCACGATGCTCCAGCGCGTTTAACATGGATGCTAATCGCTGAGGTTGTGCTGGCTGCTGGTTCAAGTGGATGACGCCTGCGATTCCACACATAAATTGTCCTTGTTTTCCCTATGAATTAATAACGTCGTTTGCTGATATTGCTGGTGATTTGCTGTTCATCAATACGCTGGATACGAATATCCCCGACCAGCCCGGAGGCAATCATCTGTGCGATGTCAGGGTTACGCGACAACAGATCAGACTTAATGGCATCACTGATTTCCGCCGGGAGCGACGATATCGCAATACGAATCACTAATCCGCCATCACGGTCATCAAGATCGTATCGGTGATAAGGGAGATGCTTTGCCATGGCGTCATTGATATCGCTGAGGTTGATTTTTTCACCGTGTTTAAATTCGCTGGCAAAACGACCGAGACAACGTTGATAGGTGTAAAGGGTTTTTCCCTGAGCAACTTTCTTTTCAAAGCCTTCAACCAGATCGTTAGTAACAAAGCGTATCGCTGGAAAATACTCACGGGCAAACGAAGTGAGTAACAAAATACCGCCGGTTCCCCGATAATTGGCGTCAGGATAAATCTGTTGTACGGGCACCACTTCCGGTATTAGATAGGGATCAAACTGGTAATATCCCTGCGAGTGGTTGTAGAAAGCAATGGAACCAATTTCAATGCTGCCTAATAGATCAAGTACCTGCGTTGGCTCAATGTGGAAATAATCTGCCACCTTTTTTTGCCAGGCTAAAGTCGCGATATCCCCCAGAACGATGATTTTTTTCGGCCGGAAGTCCAGTTTGCCGGTTGCAATCAGACAATCCAAAATCATCGGCATGGTGAAAAAAATGTCTGGTTTGAATCGGTTTAGCACTTCAATATGTTGCTCAATTGGACGGGTAAAATCGATCAGTTCCACTTCACATCCCATGGACTGAAAAATTTCACCTGCTGTAGCAGCCGCATGGCCGGTGCCCAAATCAGCACAGGCATGGGTATATACCCTTCGCTACAGAAGTTCTTGATGATGCCCATGCGCTGTTGCAGATAAATATGCTGATCATTATCGGAATAGATAATACGCTTACGTTTGCCCGTTGTCGTACCGGAGGTCTGATAATTATGGTAACGGTCAGGAAATGTATGTTCCGCATGGTAATAATGTTGTGTCAGCAACTCTTCCGTCATAAGAGGCAGAGATTCCAGTTGGTTAGCCTCCGCCTGATTCTCTCTGAGCAATTGAGCATACCAAGGAAAGGTTTTTCTGATCTGCTTTATCCATAATTCCAAATTCATATGGTTTCCTTTATTCAATTACCGTTAAGCCGCTATGATAAAAATCGCTTTCAGTGGAACGAATTTCAGCAATGATCTGATTGAGTGAGACTGAGTCATTGCTGATAGCAATAACAACGCCAGGAGAACTGAGCAGATCGTTAGTTTCTTGCTGAATGTCGCCGGGAGAATGGTGGTAGTTGACGCTAATAACGCCTTCAATTTTGATAAATTGCTCTTCTGGTGACGTTTGCACTTTACCTTTAGTGGGAGAAATCATGTAAACATAGGCCGCACGCTTGTGATCTAGGAAGTCACGAGGTTGATGGATTTCCTGCTGGAATCTCACCGGATAAAGGACGGCCTGCACCAGTTTGCTGATCTGTGAATGCCCTAAGCACTCTTCGATAATATAAGGATCGGCTCCACCCGCAACTCTGGTGCCAATTTCAATCAGTATCGGCCCTCGCGGTGTCATCATGACTTCTGCATGAAATGCGCCATTTTCAATGCCAAGCGCTTGGCACACCTGTATGGTATAGCCAGTTAGTGTGTCGAAGTTCTCATCATTCTGATAATAAAGATATTGTGTCTCATAAACTGGAAAATTTTTGTGCTGTTTCTTTTTCGATTGCCACAGGTCGGTAAATAAGTATTGCCCTTGACAGGCAATGCCATTAACGACAAACTCCTCTCCTTCAAGAAACTCCTGACACAACACTTCGTGATTCTGATTTCCGAACAGATCATTTTTGCTCTTAATGGCAGAAAAAGCCTGCTCAGCCTGTTGGATATCGTGGCAAATAAAAACGCCATCCGTACCCGCGCTTTGCACCGGCTTTAGCACCACCGGCCAGCAGTCATGGTTTTTCAGCCAGCACAGTAGTTCATTGTGATGCGTGATCAGGCTTTGCTTGACGGAGGCGACATGATAGCGCGCAAGTTGTTCCTGCATCAGAAACTTGTTGCGCCGGGCGGTTGAAAGTTCAATTGAATTGCTGAAAGGAAGCGCCAGAGCAGCGTTTAATTGATCCACCAATGGAACGGCGCCATCGATGCCAGCCAGAATCGCCTTGATAGCATAAGGTTGTAGTTCGCGGAGTAGCGCCTCTATGTCGCCATCATAAACGATATGCCTGTCACTCCGAATACTGGCCAGCTGGTTATCTCTAATAAAGATTTCTGGTAGAAAGGCAGATTGAATATGCAGGCAAAAATATCCCAGTGCCTGAAAAGCCGGGATTAGATATTTGCTTCCGGACCAAGCATCAATAATCACAATAACTTCTTTGTTGTTCAAAATCGGCATGGCTTTATTCCTGACATTTGTTGATTTGGTGACTGCTTGATTGCCTGACGATCGCTGAAATATCCGTCGCAACCTCACTCAGACAGTGATACCAGTAGAAATGATCTCCGGGATAGGTCTTGCTTCCTGCGAAAACGTGGCTGTAATTTGCCCAATCCTGCATTTTTTGGTTACGTTCCTCTTCCTGCTCTCCCCAGAGGGTATACAGAGGGAGAGGCAGCGGTGCGCGAATTGCCGGTTGATACTGATGGTAAAGCCGATAATCTTGCCTAATTAAGGGCAAATAGGTTTCCATCAGGCTGGTTTGTTTAGCTAACTGCGATGTCATGCCGCCAGTCTCCACCAGGTGTTGAATAAAATCCGGGTCGGATAATTCGTAATAACGCGGCATATTCGGGTCCCGGCTGTGTGCTGGCAACGTGCTGGATACGATAATGCACCTCAGATCCTCTGTGAGTTGCTGTTCAGACATGAGACAAGCTATTTCATAGGCCAGTGCTCCTCCCATGCTGTGACCAAACAGGGCAAAGGATCGCCCGTTAGCACGAATGATAATGTCATTGGCCAAGTCCTGAGCTGCCTGCTCAAACGTTGAGTAAACAGGCTCATTCATGCGAGAAAAATGCCCAGCATAATCAAGAGGAGCCCACTCTATATCCGAATCAATATGTACCGACCAACTCAGGTAGTGATGCGCTCCGCCCCCTGCATGGGGCAGACAAAAAATCAGATTCATTACTGCGCCTCTGTCTGCTCTGTGGACGAATTCAACCAGGCAGCCATTTTACGAATGGTCGGATATTTGAAGATATCTGCCAGCCCTACTTTATGTAGTGTCACTTTGTTCAATTCAATCAACAGAGTCATTGCCGCCATTGAATTGCCACCAGCGGAGAAAAAGTGATCGTCCAGACTCAGAGAATCGCGCATCAGGATTTTCTGCCAAAGACACCGAATCTGATGTTCAGTTGTAGAAACGGAATCTTCAGTGACGGTCTCGTTATATTTATTCTGGTGGTTTTGCCAGTGATTCAGCAAGGACTTATGATCAAGCTTCAGATTGTCAGTTAGCGGTAATGTATCAAGCTGTTGCCAGTGATCAGGTATCATATAAGCTGGTAATTTCTGACTAAGCTGTTTTACGAGATCGGCAAATGTCAGGTTGCCAACATCGGCGTACCATACGACAGAAGCCAGAAGAGCGTGCCCAGAAGGTAATTTGATTGGCGTCACTGCGGCATATTGTACACTGGGTAATTGCGCCAGATGGTGTTGCACGTCAGCCAGTTCAATGCGATATCCGTTGATTTTGACCTGATCATCAATTCGTCCAAGGAACAGCAGGTTTTTCTGTTCATTTTGTTGTACCAGATCGCCGGTACGGTAGTAACGCTGTCCGTTGAGGGTAACAAAAGCCCGTGAAGTGAGTATTGGTGCATTGTAATACCCAAGCGAAAGATGTGACCCTGCGACCAATAATTCACCCGTCGTTCCCGGCAAACAGGACTGATCATTTTCATCCAGAATCAGACATCCTACGTTTTCAAACGGTTGACCGATATGAGGTATTTCACCCTTGATCTTACAAAATGTAGTATTAATGGTATTTTCGGTAGGACCATAAACGTTGATGTAAATTTTCTTGCTTGCAGCCAGTTCCTGCCAGAGTTCGGTATTAATAGCTTCACCACCGACAATCACCAATTGCAGTGCATCACAGATTTCATCCAGCCCCGCGTTTAATAGCGCTTTCAAGTGTGAAGGCACTAAATCGATGTTAACAATATGGTGGTCATGCAGATAATTCACTAATTCAAAGGGTGATTTTCTGACCTGATCACTGACAACGTGCACACTGTAACCTAAGGTCACCAGTGCCAGCCGTTCAAGGGAACTGTCAAAGCAGAATGAAGCATTGACGACGACATGGCCTTCAGTAACACCATGTGGCTGATAAATATTACGCTGATGGCTATCTACCAGATGTAACAGTGATTCATGGCTGACGACCACACCTTTGGGTGTTCCGGTTGTTCCGGAAGTATGGATGATATAGGCAGGTGTGCCGATTGCCGGTAGCTCAGCTCGTGGCTCTGGGGTGAGCGTAGTCAGGGTAATGCTATGTCCTGTATTTGATGTGTGTATCAAGACTTGCACATGCGCTTGATGTAGAATTCCCTCAATGCGTGATTGAGGCCATTGATCGTCAAGCGGCAGATAAACGCCACCTGATTGCCAAATGGCATAAGCCGCGACGATATAATCCAGACCACGTTTTAACTGAACAGCCACATGATCGCCGGGCTGAATTAGTGCCTGAAGACGCGCAGATAATAATTTAACTTCATTATAAAAATCGGCAAATGTCAGAGCGCGAGTTTCATCCTGCACAGCCAGACGATTGGCAAAGTTCTTAGCCGTCGATTCCAGCCGTGCGTTTAATGAAGGTGTCAGAGAAGTATCAACGACAGACATAGGCATTTTTCTCAGCAGAAGGATAAATAGGATCGATTAAGGCAACGCGCACTGCTCGTTCTCCTTTAAAAGGTTTTCGTCCATGACTGACCAGAATATTGTCCGCTATCAGTACGTCTCCGGTTTGCCAGGGAAAGACTAACTCTGCCTCGATAAATGCGTTACGAATATGTTCCACTACTTCATCTGGGATCTCTTCTCCGGTACCGTATACGGCATGACGTGGCAGTAAATCCCGGCCTAAACTGGCGAGCAATGCCTGTCGGATAGGTAAATCCAGATTGGTGATATGGAATAGGTGCAATTGGTTAAACCACATTTCCTTACCAGTCAGAGGATGATGACGGGTCGCTCTGCGCAGTTGGGAAGTACGAAGATGATTATCGGAAAGCCAATCGAAATCGATTGTGTTGTTATGGCAATAAGACTCGACTTCATGTTTACTTTCAGTCTGGAAAGCTTCCTGCCAGGACAGATCAAATCCTCCGTCAAAATTACGCAGATAGCGAATACCCTTTTGGCGGAAACTGTCCACAATATCTTTACCAATCAGCGCCAAAACCTTGGCGTTATCCGCGATAGGTGTTTCTCCGCCTTCAAGTGGTGCCTGATGGGCGTAGAACAAAATCTTACCGGGAACCACATATTGAAATGCATTTTCACTGTGGTTAGCGATAGTTTTTGTCGCGGGATATTCCGTGCTAGTATAAACACCTTTCGCTGTCTTCTTGCGCTGGGTTGACCGTTCCTGATAAGTCAGTTCTTCTTTCGCTAAACAGCTCACGAGTTGGCTAAAGTCCTGATCTTCTTTGACAGGAAAGCCCCGAAACAGCAACGCGCCTTTTTCAGCCAAAATATCATCGATGTTGTGATCTAGGAAAAAATCCGCGATGGATGCGTCTTGCCGTTCAGCAGTCACCAAAGAGACATGGGAAACGCCGTCAGCCAAAAGGCGGACGGTATAAGAGTTATTCATCAACTAGAGACTCCAGCGTTGGGTATCAGGGAAAAAATTTGGGATGATATGTTTACCCGGTATCTGTTGGTTTTTACGGTAAATCAACATCGCCAAACTCAGGTCAAGCACGCCAAGTCCAAAAGGAGAAAAAATAGTCGCTTTGGTGTTATCAAGCGTTATTTCACCATTGATTATTTGTGCCAGAGTACCGTTGATAAAACAGCGGTGACCATATTTTTGTTCAGCCAGATGAGGTGAAGTATTGGCTTTCATGCAATGGCTAATATCGTCTAACACATTATTACTTGCATAAATAATTTCCGGAGACAGATCGCGCAAGGAAATATTGAGAATCAATTGATGGGGAGCGAATGTCTTTTCATCCGTGATATAGGGTGAAGCTGCCGTTGTTGTGAAAACCACAATATCTGCAGTTAATGCTTCGGCCTGGTCTGCTGCAGCTCGTACCTGATAGAGATCTTGTGCATTGATATTATTAATAAAAGTATTGCGATATTCTTCAGATATGTCGTGAACTAACACGTCATCAAACTGCCATCCTTCATCTTTGAAAAAGGCCATAATGGTTCTGCCTATCAGGCCACCACCAATTATCGACAAACTTTTGGCTTGCTTACTCGCCGGTCCAAGGTGATTGGCGGCTAACACGGCAGAGGCAGCGGTACGCGCAGCGCTGATTTGAGAGGCTTCTAGACAGGCGAACGGGTAACCTGTCTCATAATCATTCAACAAAATAACCGCTGAAGCACGTTGCAAGTTCGATTCGATATTACGTGGATAACTGGCAATCCATTTGATACCAGAAACAGAGATATTTTCCTCTGGATTATCAATAGCGGCCGGTAACGCGATAATCCTTGCTTCTGGTTTATTTTTAAAACGTAGAAAATAACTGTCAGGATTCTCTGTTTTATCTTGATGGTGAGTCAAATAACTCTGGCAAACCAGACTGATAATCTCAGGCCGGGAAGAAGAGATGACTTGATTGATAAAATCGCCAGTAATAACTTCAAAATTCATTTGTCCGTTAGGCATATTCTTTTACTCCTTCCATATCAACATGTTTTTCAGGCATTTTCCAACGGGTGCCAAACGTGAGGTCACACCATTCATCGTTATAAACGGTATCGATGTAATTGCTGCCCATATCGGGTGAAATAGCGACCACAATGGCATCTTTTGGGATATCAGGCTGAAGGCGTTTCACTGCGGCTAATACCGTACCCGTAGAAGCCCCCGCAAGATAACCAAAACGACGCGCAGCATCGCGGCAGTTCGCAACAGTTTCTGCTTCGGGGATCTGAATCAACATATCGACGCGGCTTTTGTCAAAAAAATGGGGCTGTACGCTAGAGCCAAGTCCCGGTAAATAACGCGGGCTACCGGGCGTACCAAAGGTAATGGAGCCGATGGAATCAACGGCGATGAGTTGGGTTTTAGGGGAACAGCGGCGAAAGAAATTGGCACATCCCATCAACGTTCCCGTAGTGCCAGCACCGATGAATAGATAGTCAACTTTGCCGAACTCGGTCAAAATAGATTTGGCTGTCATTTCGGAGTGTACTGTCGGATTAGCCATATTTTGGTATTGGTTCAGCCAAATAAGATCGGGATCTTGTTTTATAGCGGAACGAATATATGCCAAACGATTGCCTAAATAACCGCCTTGTTCATCTTTTTTTTCAATAAGGACGATATCCGTCCCCAAAGCGCGCATCATTTTAATATTCTGCAAAGACGTATTTTTATCTACTACACAGGTAAAATGTAATCCTTTTGATGCGGCAATAATGCTCAATGATAGCCCAAGATTACCGGAGCTTGACTCAATAAATCGTTTTGTCTTGTCTAATCCTTTGTTGGCAATGGCATCGCTGATAAGTGCGATGGCCGTTTTCATTTTTATGGAGCCCCCAGCATTCAATCCTTCCACTTTGACGAAGAGATCTGTATGACTGCAAAATTTATTGAGTTTTATGAAAATATTATCGTTAACTATCTTATCCACTGAGCTAAATTGCATAATTTCTCTTTATTATAAATGTATAAATTTAACTTCTATAGTTAGAATGACTTATTAATTAATAAATATTAATTTATTCAACAAGCTTATTGATACAATGTAATATATTATTTGTGTAACAAAAAATGTTTGCGGACATCATATATACCCGTCTTAATTGAAGATGCTTGATTTTTCATTCATATCAGATCAAGATCGTGCCCATGAAAATTACTCTGACAGATGCCCAAAAAGAAGCCCTCGAATTGATGCACGATACGACTCGTGATGGGCGCGTACGTGACCGCATCAAGGCCGTGCTTTTGGCATCAGAAGGCTGGACTGCCCAGATGATTGCCCAGGCTTTGCGTATTCATGAAAGTACGGTGAGTCGGCATCTGAAGGATGACTTCTCTGAAGAAAAGCTGGCTCCTGAAAATGGCGGCTCTGAAAGCCGTTTGTCTGCCGAACAAACGGCAGAATTAGTCGAGTCTCTGACGGCAAATTTAATGCACACCACCACGCAAATTATCGCCTGGGTCTGGACGCGTTGGCGGGTGACGTTCACTGTGGCTGGGATGACAAAATGGCTTCACCGTCAGGGGTTCAGCTACAAAAAGCCGAGGGGAACGCCTCATAAATTCGAGGCAGATAAACAGCAACAGTTTATTGAGAGCTACAACGCGCTGAAAGTGGAATGTGGTCAACATGAGCCTATTTTGTTATCCTACTCAGTCTACAAAATTAAGTTACGGTTGGATGAAACGCGGAAGGGAGCCTGTCAAAGTGGTCGAAACTACAGGCAGCCGTACCCGCCTCAACATCATGGGCGCACTCAATTTGCAACGGATTGAAGCGACTGTTATTCGTGAATATCCGACGATTAACGCGAAAAATGTCATCCTGTTTTTCGGCGCCATCCGGGAAACCTATCCGCTTTCACAAAAAATTCATCTCATTCTGGATGGTGCCGGTTACCACCGCGCTGAAATAGTTCAATTTTTTGCCGAGGTCCTGAATATCAAGTTGCATTATCTGCCGCCTTATAGCCCTAACCTCAACCCGATTGAGCGATTATGGAAGTATATGAATGAGCAGGTACGAAACAATATTTATTTCCCGGATGCAAAAACGTTCCGTGAAACACTTCATCATTTTTTTCATGTTACCTTACCCGAAAAAGTACAGGAACTGACTACCCGGCTGACAGATAATTTCCAGACTTTAATTCCTGCATCTTCAAGTTAATTGCGTATACAGGATCTTAAGAATTAAGTCTTTCAAAGCATGCCTCCAATGTTTTGTTTTTGCATGATTTTCTTTGTGGTGTTTTGAAAGCATTATGGCATAAATACGTTTGAGCTTTTTCCAGCCAAAAATACGTTTCCGACCATGCCCTTTGGAGCAGGTTTTCTATTATTGGTCAGAGCCAGATCTGGGTATTTTGGGCCGCTTTGAGCAACGACACTGCCGTAAATAACCTTCTTGCCAGTGAACGTCTGAGCAACAGCACCAGTAAACTGAGCCAGATAAGCCCTGTCGTTAACTGTAGCGGCCCGCATTTAAAATATGGCGGGCTTGCATTTATCCGCTTTTTTAGCCCACATTAATTGTAAATGAAAATACCTTCCGGCTCACAATAACTGCAAATGAAATTCATCATATCGGCAGCCCAACTGCCAACATTCTGTCGCGCAACTCTGTGGTTCGAACCGGATCGAGTTGATTGTTAAACAACGCTCTGATTTCAGCGGGTTTGGCATCAAATTGTTCCACCATATCTTTCAAACGATAACCATGCCGTGTTGGCACTGTTGCAAATAGTCGATGGTAGTAAGCTAAGATACCCATTTTTCCGAAGGAGCGGCGTATGAATCCTTTCCATGGTCGCCATTTTCAGGGTGAT
>NZ_NKHQ01000125.1:0-19088 GCF_014467265.1 Xenorhabdus sp. TS4
CGTTAAAAGGGATGTGAAGTGAAGGCTCTCAGAGTCTGAACTAGTAACGCCCCTCTGGGGCGAAATCAAAGCCGCCTTCTATGAAGGCGGATTTTTACTTCTTTTGTGGGATACGGTAGCGCTCCAGCTCGACAGCCCCCAAGCCCTTGAAAGCATCAGGGCGACGTCCTTGCCCACTCCACGGAACCCCGTCTTTTGAATATTTAGCATTGTCAGGTTCTGATTTGCTCGTGAACATCTCGTTGAGTAGGTTGATGTCCACGCCGCAGGATTCCATATCGCTCATTATCCGCTCGGCCTGAGCTCGCTTTTCTTTTTCTTCTTCTTCTCGCTTTTTGTACTCTTCCTCCAATTCATTAAGAACGCCTTTCATTCTGTCAATGATTTCCCGAACTTCATCTAACGGGAGCCCTCGCAAGAGGGTTCGTATACGGCTTTTTCGCTTTAACTCTGCGATTATTAACTCTCTACGTTCAGCCGCTGATAGCGTAGAGAACTCCTTGTGGTCTTTCATGTCATACGGAACTCATCAGTTTTCTTTTAAGTGAATCACGTTGAAAGTTCAGTTTAGTGTCAACCTGCATGGGTTCGGATTGAGACTGTTCAGGTTGACGCTCTGAACTCTGTTGCTCAAAAGACCCAATGTTGCCAGAAAATCGAAGAGAATAAAGACCCAATAGAGCAAGGGCGCGTAGCCGATCACTACGTGCCTTATGCTGCATTTGGGATAGTTCACGATAGAGCTCCGGAAAAGCCTGCTCTGATATGTTCAGATTAGATATTTTTCCATCCCATTTGCTACCAGCCACCACGACCTCCTATTTATCAACCGCAGAACCAGAAGCCCCTGGCATTGGACGCCACGGAGTCGTTGGGCAGTACGATTCGGCTCTTAGGGAAAAGCTCTTTGGCCGCATCACGGTAAGCCTCAGCACCACCACCAGCCAGCAGAACGACGTCAGCATTCATCCCGTCCTCCCGCATCGACTTACGCATAGGGACCAGTGCGTTTTGAGCCACTTTGGTAGATGCTTTTTTGAAGTAATCTTGGATCGACACTTTTTCACCGTAGAGGAAAATTTCACACTTACCGGCGCGGATAGCTTTCTCGATTTTCTCAATGCCAGGAGCACCGCCATGATCCTCTTGGATAAGCCGATCAGTTTCCTGCAACAGAACCGACATTGCCTTGAGGCTGGTGCCAGATGAGTGGTAACGGACTTCTCCCTCTTCAAGAGCTACCCAGTCCACAGAGAAAAAACCTGGGTCAATCACAACGGTTTTCCCTCCCTGGATGATTTCGAGTAGGTCTTCGTCCTTGGTTGAGCTAACAACATCCATGTAAGCACCGGCAGGCTGAGGCACAACAACAACAGATTTAACTGAGACCGAGCGCTTTGGCGTGATCTGGTGTTCACCTTCCAGTCGCGCCTTTAACGCTTCTCTGCGTTCCGCTTCCATGTACTGACTTACAGGGAGGCCAGTCACCAGCACATCAATTTCCTTCTGCTCGGACATCAGGAGTGCTGCGTAAAATAGTGCCTTGTACGGATTAGTCGAAGGGTAGTCGCCGTGGAGTTCTCGTTCCCATCCTTGCAGTCGGTCCGGTTCAACACCTGCAACCCATTTCTCCCCATCAATCACAACCTGAATGCTTACCCCAGCACCACCAGTTAACTGCTTCGGCTTAGATCCAGCGGGCCAGCACCAACTGGCATAACAACAGTTCGAGCTTCCTCGCCTTTATGACCCATTACCATTTTCAGGTTGGAGTAGCCAATGTCCAAACCCAGAACAAACTGATTCATGAAATCCTCCAAAGATTGCTTTTTGATTGCTTTTCGATTGTTTTCCTCGTGATGGAAAGAGAATAAAGCGAAAGACGCGGCCAGATAGCCTCTGTAGTTGCCCAAAAGGGGCGTTTAGGTTGCTTTTCGATGGGTTTTTGATCGGTTGGTGACTGAAACATATGGGAACGCTGCACGGATAGGTCTAGTGCCACGAAACGCTACCTTCATTGAAATCCATTTTCCGCCCACCACTACAGGCTGGAGTGCAACATGTACATTGGAATCCAGCTTGCTTTATCCAATATATTTGGAATCTTGCCTCATAAATTCACATATTGAGATCGCAAGATAGAATTAGAAATCCAAGATTCCAGATAGATAGAGGGGAATTTGACAAATTCCAAAGATGGGGTAACCTAGTGGCAGAACTAGATTCCAATAGTGGAATAATCGACATTAGATTCCAGATAGATAGTTATATGGATAGGAATTGGATAGGAATTGGGAGGGTTTTGAGGTGAGTCTACCAACGGAGCGATGGCTAGATCTGCTAGATCCAAAGCTCGAAGAAGAACGATCTGAGATAACAGAGGATCTGCTAGAAGCAGAAGGTCGTGAGTTTGTTGCAGAGGTACGGAGCAAACTGGACCACGCCTTAGCGGTTCTTGCTGTAGAAGCACAGCAGGAAGCGGACATGTACTGGAACGCGCACAAATCAGCGCGTGAAGAAGCGTCAGAGGACGAACAAGGACGTGTCGGTACACGGGTTCGCATTCTCGGCGTATCACTCGTAGCTGAGTGGTATCGCAACAGATTTGTCGAGCAAGTCCCCGGTCAAAAGAAAAGGGTTCTATCAACACATATCAAGAAGGGTCGAGGTCACGCCTACAGCATGACGCACTTCAAGAAAGAGCCAGTCTGGGCACAAGAGTTGATCCAGCAAGTAGAAACCAGGTATGCCGCGTTAAGACAACGAGCCACTGCCTTAGCAAAAATTCGCCGGGCGCTTAACGAGTATGAGCGGCTGCTAAACAAGACACATAGCGACGAGGTGTGACAACATGACAGTATCTGTAGCGGCCACTGAACTGGCGAAGCTGGGGAAATGTGAAGCGATGATCAAGAAAGTCATCAGCCATCCTCGCCCTGCCCTGTCAAAGCGCCCACAATCGCCACAGGGGACAGATAGCACCCTTCGGGGTGAGTTTGCCCATTTCCGGTATGAAGCGGCAGCCCTGCGCTTCATGAGCAGCACTGCTGGGGCTAAGCGTCGCATCTACCAACTAGTGTTTTCAGCAACGGTAGCAGCGGGAGTTTTGACACTGCTGACGGAATGGACCACCAGCTAGAAAGTATCGACGGAACAATCATGAGCAAGAGAACCAAAGACAAAGACCTGGAGAAACTCGACATAATCAAAGACTCACCGCAAATGAGCCTGTTTGAGATCATTGAATCTCCGGCCAAGAAAGACGACTACTCCAACACCATTGAAATCTACGATGCGTTGCCTAAGTACATTTGGGACCAAAAGCGTGAACACGAAGATCTGTCCAATGCTGTAGTGACGCGACAATGCTCCATCAGAGGCCAGCAGTTCACGGTGAAGGTGAAACCGGCCATCATCGAGAAGGATGATGGAAGAACAGTGCTGATCTACGCGGGACAGCGAGAAGAAATCCTTGAGGACGCTCTACGCAAGCTCGCAGTGAACGGGAAAGGCCATATCATCGAGGGTAAGGCTGGCGTCATGTTCACTCTGTACGAACTCCAGAAAGAACTGTCGAAGATGGGCCACGGGTACAACCTGAACGAAATCAAGGAAGCTATTCAGGTTTGTCGTGGCGCAACACTCGAATGTATCAGTGATGACGGTGAAGCCTTCATCAGCTCCAGCTTCTTCCCGATGGTGGGACTGACCACCAGAGGTGAATTTCGCAAGAAAGGCGGTAACGCCAGGTGCTATGTGCAGTTCAACCCGCTGGTAAACGAATCGATCATGAATCTGTCGTTTCGTCAGTACAACTACAAAATCGGAATGCAGATCCGTTCCCCTCTCGCTCGGTACATCTACAAACGAATGAGCCACTACTGGACTCAAGCATCGCCAGATTCGCCTTACACGCCATCGCTTATCAGCTTTCTGACTCAGAGCCCTCGTGAGTTGAGCCCTCGAATGCCGGAGAACGTCAGAGCAATGAAACTTGCTCTGGAGGCTCTCATAAAGCAAGAAGTCATAAGCGACTACGACGCGAACCAGATCAAGGATGGCCGTAAGGTCATCGACGTGCGGTACGTGATAAGGCCCCATGAAAACTTCGTGAAGCAGATGATGGCATCCAACAAGCGCAAGCAGCAGACGGAGCTGCGAGCCATCAAACACGGCATGATCGACCACGACATCATTGACGAGTCCCAGCGCAAAGGGAGATAGCCACCAGGCAGGCCAGAAACGGCATGTCCCCATATATGGGTGAGCTGCACGGATGCTGCGAACTGGAACCCAGAGACAGCGGGGGCTGGAGCTCTATATGTGGGATCGTTGCACGGTAATCGGAAACGGAGTCTCTGTAGCGTGCAGATGAAGCCATAATGGCAGGTCGAAAAGCTGTTCTCGGTTTAGGTTATGCATATAAGTCATTGATAGTTAAAGATTGATGATATGGGAACGTTGCACGGAAGTTAGCTCAGAGCATCGTGATATATGGGAACTCTGCACGGTTGACGAAGCGGAACAAAGATTGACAGATCAGGACAAACCTAAAAAGGTAGTCAAACTGACTCTAATAGTCAAAAAGTGATCGCACTCACACAAAAAGAGGCCGAAAGTTATCCACATTTCCTGTGTATAAATGGGGTTTTGGTATATGGGTACGCTGCACGATCATATCTGGGTACACTGCACGGTGCAAAAAACAACCAAAATTGATATATGGGTACGTTGCACGCTCAAAAAAAAGTATGTGGGGCAACTGCACGTTTCACTCCGAATATATGGGAACGCTGCACGAACGCCAGATCTGATATGTGGGAGCGCTGCACGAATGATCTGTTTTGTAAGGATTTTGTGGAAAAAATAGAGGTTCCGTGTGGATAACGGTGAGTAAGATCCAGGGGCATATGGGAACGTTGCACGGCACCCTATGGGAACGTTGCACGTAACTATATGGGTTCGCTGCACGGAATAAAACTTAAAAAGTCAGCGCTGTCAATAAGTTATACCAGTTTTTAGAGTGCCTAACCTGTCTTTAACCGTTTTTATCCTTTATACGAAGATCTAAAGATCTTTATATTTATCCTTATGATCGATGAACAAAAAATAATCGCCATTGTTTCTTTTAAAAAAAGTCTCGTATGCAAGGTCAGACAAGACGAGTCTCACCAGTAAAGTAGGCATCAACAGCACAAAGTAACCAGATTCGTACATCACGGTTTTGATCAACAAAGGGGCTCTGGTAGATCTTCCTGAGATCCTTCCAGCGATCCACTGAAATGCAAAGAAAGAACCAAGCCCACAAAGCAACACCACAGCCACAGCGATAAGAGCATGTTCTCTCAGAACAGATTCACTCAAAAGCCCGTACTGCATACCCCACAATGCGAGTCTGCCTATGCCAAATCCAAGCCCCATTGCGACAGCACCACGGAGCAAGACTATTTTCAAAGACTGAAGCCATGTCAGCTCAAGATCCATCGCCTTTCTTGAGGAACGGCGCACCAGCACGATAGAGATCCCCAAACCCACTACTACCAAAAGAACAAAATCCAACATTGCCACCTCTACATCTATGACGTCGATTTTTTTTCTTAATACAGTTACACCAAAGGTTTGTTCATACTGAGCAATTTTCCCAGCTCTATCAAGGCCAGTAGCAGTAGTGACGAATCGTGGACCAGATACGCTGAGAATTGTAGATACAGGTCATGCACGGTTTCTACACGATGGGGGTGGCGTAGAGGTATTCTCCTTGAGCATTTCCCCTTCAAAGCCGCCCTCCAGCCACAAGAAGTACATTGGGATGCCCAGTTGCTCCCCGAGCCGACGGCAGTAATCACGCATGAAGGTCCAATCCATCAACGTCATGGTACCAGAACTCCACCTTTGACTTATCAACACCCATGTCCACCAACCGCAAATACGCAGCTATCGAATCCTTGCCTCCGGATAAGCAAACAATGATGTGGTCATACAAATTCAAGTCCACATCCGGCGCAGAAAAGCACGTTGTTCTATCGTCACAACAGTGAGTAGAAGAAATTCCCGTAAGAATCAACTCCAGTGATGGCAACACCACCTGATCATCGAACAGATCCCCTTGATTTTCTCGTCTCAACATAAGCCGCTCTTTTTTCTTTACTGGGTTGTTTTTATGATTTACAGTATCTTAAAATGATTCTGTAAAAAGTAAAGTTTTCAGAACGACTGATCACTCAAGAGAACTTGAGAAGCACCAGAAAGCAATCTAAAGGTGGTTTTTCGGTGATGTGTGTTCAGGAATAACCTGTCGCAGTTGATTGGAAATCATCAAGAAGTGGTTTTTGGGTGGGGTTACGGTTTAAGGGGGTGAGCATGTGGGAACGTTGCACGGTTAAAGGGAGCCGCATATGAAAACGATAAAGCGGTTCATCGTATGGGTGAATTATGGCCTTGAGGGCTAGAGCATTTTCGGTTCGAGCGATGACTGGGATGAAACGGTATCCACCCGATCGGAAGCGATAGACCAATGCAATATTGATGAGGATGACATCATCTTGGCAGAAAACAAAAACGAGCTGGTAGTGAAGCCTGCGGCCAAGCAGATGACAGAGTGGCACCGGGAACTGGAAGCTGTCCTTATGACCCTGGATGACTGCCGAATGGAATGCGATGGCATGACATGGGCAGTAAGCCACCTGCTGAACGAAGCCGGTGTCCCGCATGACTACATGTATGGCTTTGTGCGAAACGAACAGACCAAAGACATCGTGACGCCTCATTTCTGGGTTGTTCTGGATGATGGGTGGCTGGTGGATCTCAGGCTTCGCATGTGGCTTGGCGATCACGACAACATTCCTCACGGGGTATTCCATCCCGATAACGAATCCAGATTCTTCTACAAGGGAGACCCGGTTCAAAACCATAAAGGGATGAGGTTGGGCAAGGCTGTCCTGGACATCATGACCGACGGAAAACTTTCATATGTGAAAGTTCCTGAACGACAAGACGGAGAGTAATAGAGTGGAATTTGATTACGACAAGTCAGTATCGAGCGCACATCTTGAGGCCGCTGGTTGGGGGATGGATGCCTTTAACCACTCCAACCCATTTGAGAGCCACGTAATCTATATCCATGACTACCGCAACGATCACATCCGCCTGTTCACTATCAAGCAAGCCGATTTCGACACGATAAACCAGCCTCTTCACTTTACCTCCGACATGCTTGCTTCGGTGATCGCTGAGTTCGTATCGAAAGCAGCAAAGGGGAAGTTGAACGCTAAGGAGTCTGACAAGCTGGCTCCTACCTTGGTTGGCTACGCCAAATCAACAGAAACATACCGGAGCTGGCGGAGAGTGTCAGGGGTAACAGAGCGGTTGCACATGGTCATCAACATCTACGCAGGTTCCGGGGTGTTGAAGCCTTTCATAGCTCGGGCTCATGAGACAGTCCTGACTACCCAAGAGGTGATGGCCTTCTCATCACAGGTTAAGAGTATGGATGTCTCCAATCATCCTGAATGGTTTAAGGGTCGGGGGTAGTCATGAAGGCAGTTCTCTGGATATTCGCCCTAATTATCGCCCCTTTCGTCATTGCGAAAGGGGACCAGTGGCGCAAGCGCGGCATTGGAGACACCCGGTCATGGTGGAAGTCAGAGAACATGCCTTATGAGTTGCGCTCAGCTACTCTATTTTTGTCCGAACAGGACGTATCAACCACACAGCCGTTGCCAAGTACGGCTATGTCCGAACCGTTGTTGAGACAGTGGACGGAGATAGAGTCCGTTACATCAAGACAAACCTTCTCAGCGAAAAAGAAGTGGTCAAGCTGTGGCACCGCTACAAATCTCTTCGCTCTGGTCAGGTGAAGTCCACTTGTACCTGTGGAGGAAACTTTCACATGTGAAAGTTTTTGGGGTGAAAACGAGGTTGCCCAAATTGGGCGGCTAGGCGGGGTTGCATTTTTGAAAAATCCTGTACGCTGGTTGGTATAGGAGGTGAATCGTGACCCAGCTAAAACACAACCGCTTCGTCATGTTGGGGTCTCTGGTTGGAACTGTCGTGGCTGCTGCTAACGGATTGAGCTTTCTCACCCTGCTTGCTGGTGGAGTGGCTTTTCTCCAGGTCATGGCTTGGAAGCAGCAAGATGCAGTTCGGTGCCGACTCAAGGCCGCGAAAGCTGCATTTGAAGCGTTGAACGTCGTTGCGTTCGACAAGCACTGGGTAGGCTCAACCGCGACGGTCGCTAAGGTGTCGAACATGCTCACTCTGCCAGAACGACTTGATAAGCCCTGGGCAGTGCAAGTTCTGGCAGTAACCAAAAGTGGAACATGGTTCGCTGTGGATCTGCAAGTGACCGGCACTGACAAAGTTCAGATGCTCAGCCTCCACCAGCTTAGTGAAAAGGCAGCAAAGACCATGCTGGCCTTTGACCTCGAAGTGTATGAGAGATTTTTCGGAAAACCTGATGTTGCATGAGGACAATGTGATGGAAAAAGTCAAAAGCGTAGATGCTGTGGAGTTCACGGCAGCAGATAAGAAGGCGATGACCCATGCGGCATACGCCCAATGTTTCTTCATTCTGGCCCAGACGCTGGTCTTCCCTTCCCTGGGGGTGGCTGGTGCTATGGTTGCAGCCGTGTGCGGCATGATGCCCTGGTTGCCCAATTTCGCCAAAGAGGCTCCATCGAAAGCCTTTGGGATGGTGATGGCCTCTCTCTGCCTGGCCCCTGTCTACGGGAAACTCTGTGAGTTCGTGATCCACGCGGTTCAGGGAGCCTGAGCTTATGGGGGTAGTACGATCTCCCTATCTCTTGGCTGAGCTTAAAGAACGTGGGTGTGCTGATGAATCTGCTCTGGCTGAGATCATGCAGCCCGGATACCGGATTGGAGAGGAGGACCTGCGAGTGTTGGCCGCTAAGCTAGGGATTGATGTATCTGAGTTAGCTCCAGCACCAGAGAGCGCGGCGAACACTCGGTTCAAAGCAAAGCTAAGAGGAGGTTTAGCCTCCTTTCTTTTTGAGTACGAGGGGTGTTTCCGACATGCAGAAGGCTCCAGTCACGCTGAGATGCTGGGTATCGAGCAAGAAGACGATATTGGCCTTCCGAGCCGAGCTGCTGATGCCATGCTCCTGGAAAAGACACTCTACCAAGTGATTGCTCGTGCCAAGTACATGCTGAGTAAGATCGACAGCAAGTTTGTCAGGTCAGAACAAGCAATTGAGTTCCGGGAGCAACTTACACCTGCTTCAAGCCCGGATACAGAGGGTTTCGGTTTAAAGAAGCTGCTGCTGGGGACTTGCTTACTGTCCTGATTGACGGTCGGAAGTTTAATTGCGTTGCCAGCATAGCCAGAGCGCATGGGCTTGACCCAGTTACTGTGCGTAGGTGCATTGCGCATTGCGGATACAGGAAAGGCCGCAGATAAACTCACCAATGATGAGTGGAAGCTCATCCTCGCCAAGAAGAAAGGTAAAAGTAAGCTCTTCACTTATCTGGACAGGACCTACAGCAACATCGCACAGTTCTGTCGTGAGCATCAGCTCAACACCAACCTTGTTTACTAGAAAGTCAAAGAACGGGCTGATAGCGCTGATGAAAAGTTCTGGGGACAGATTATCGAAACATGCAAAAGGAAAGACTAATGGCTGAAAACAAAGAGATCCCCTGGGAAAAAGAACTCATTGAGAAGTACATGTTCACCCTCCACAAAGAGCAGGTGAAAGACCGCCGCTGGCGGACCATGATTCGCGTACTCCGGGCTTCGGGTTTCGTGCTTCTCATGATCGGCCTCATCATCTTGGCATCTAATCCAGATGGGATGCCGTGGCAAAGTGCCAAGGCGGGAGTCCCTCACACTGCGTATATCAACATCCGTGGTGAAATTGCGGCTGGCACACTGGCGGACGCAGATCACCTTATCCCGCCCATCCAAGCTGCATTCGACAACCTGAACTCCCAGGCTGTCGTGCTTCGCATAAACAGTCTTGGTGGTAGCCCAGTTCAAGTGGGACGAATTTATGAAGAAGTGAAGGCGCAGCGAGCACTGCATCCGGAGAAAAAAGTCTACGCCATCATTGATGACATCGGTGCTTCTGGCGGTTACTACATCGCCTCTGCTGCGGATGAAATCTATGCTGACCGCGCCAGTCTGGTCGGTTCTATCGGCGTCATCAGTTCCGGGTTCGGATTCACCGGCTTGATGGACAAACTCGGCATCGAGCGCCGAGCTATTACTTCCGGAGAGCAAAAAGCGCTTCTCGACTCATTCTCCCCTCTCACCTCTGACATGAAGAAATTCTGGGAGGGCGTTCTATCTAAAACCCACCAGCAGTTCATCGAAAGAGTGAAGGCTGGACGGAGTGATCGACTGAAAGACGACCCAGAGGTGTTTTCTGGATTGCTCTGGAACGGTGAGCAGGCCAAAGACATTGGACTGATTGATGGCCTGGGTAGTTTGAACTCCGTGGCGCGAGATGTCATTCATCAGACCAACTTGGTGGACTACACACCAACCGAAGACATCATCCGCCGACTGACCCAACGAGCGAAGCTCGAAGCCAGTTCCTTCGTGCAAGAACTCAGCGCTGTGAAAGTTTACTGATAGGAGCAGTTTGACATGACAGAACAAAGTACCAGATCACTACGTCTCGGGGTTGCTGCCGCCCTTTTTTTGGGCCTCGTAGGAACCGGTTTCGGCATTTACCAGTTCGTGAAAGAGAAGGAGCTGGCGCAAGAGATCGCCAGCGTGAAATCCACAATCAACCAGGTGAAGGATGCCGAAGGCGTCACCTTCAAGAGCAAGACAGAATTTGAAGCCGCTGTGGCCGAAAGTATCAACAAGTTTGTCGCGCAGAAACAACAAGCTGACATCGATCAGAAGTATGTCCAGTTCGAGGCAGCACCTGAAAAGGTCGAAGACGGCAAGCACATCTATGGGGACCTTGGTGCTCGATTCACGCTGGTGGAGTTCTCTGATTTGGAGTGTCCATTTTGTAAGCAATTCCATGACACACCAAAACAGATTGTGAATGCCAGCAAAGGCAATGTGAACTGGCAGTGGAAGCACATGCCCCTCGACTTTCATAACCCGACTGCTCACAAGGAAGCCCTGGCCGCTGAATGTATTGCTGAGCAGAAGGGCAACCGAGGCTTTTGGGTCTTCGTGAACAACGTTTTCCACCGTTCTCAAGGTAATGGTCGCGGCGTTGATGACCTTGCTTCTGTGGTCATGGGCGTTGGGGTAGATCTGGATGCTTTCCGAGAGTGCCTCGGTTCTGGCAAGTACGAAGACAAGGTTGAAGCCGACATCCAGAAAGCCAAGAGCTACGGCGTCAACGGGACACCGGCAACCTTTGTCGTGGACAACCATACCGGCAAGAGCCAGCTCCTCGGCGGCGCTCAACCGGCACAAGCCATCATGGCGGTGATGCGAAAAATGATGATTGAGTCGCAGCAAGACGACTCAGCGAACAAATAAAACTTCCACATGTGAAAGTGGAGTGAGAACTGATGATCAAGATAGCAACTAAGTTGGGATGTCTGCTGATGGGGTTGTTTGCCCTGTCAGCTTGTTAAAGCGTCCCTCAACCAAGCAACGAATACAAGAAGGCTCACAATGATACCAAGCAGGTATGCGCTGCATGTGCTCTGGTTGGGAATGACCTGCTGGTGGCCCTCAACAAATCATGCGACACGCCCATGACTCCTGAGGGGTTTACCGGCGTGATGAACAGCAACCCGATGTTTGCCGCCATGATGGCAATTAACTCCATTGGTGGAACCGACGTATATCAGGTTTATCGTGATGCGGCCATCGACACCCTGCGGTGCAATGAGATGGACAGTGCGCTGGGCAAAGCTGTACTGATCTTGCGGGTGAAAGTCCCGTCGTAGAAAGGGATTAGCCAGACCACTACGTAGCGAGTCTTGCATCACCGGCGGTAACAAAGGAGATGAAGCGTAGACAGCGAAACATTCGAGCCGAAACCAAAAGGTGAACGTGATAGCTCCGAAATACATTTAATCGTGTGTGCCGATAGTTTTGTCCAGCTAGCAGGCAGCAGCGTCTGAATGGTCATACTGGTAACTACCCATTCAGCAGCACACACCGGAGCCGCAGGCGTCGGCGAGTCTGTAGAGAACAGTCCGGAACCCAGGAGATCCTGATATTTCTCAATGAATGAGTATTTCGGGCGCAAGTGCTAAAACACAAGGCCTGAGAAACGAGTATCAGGAAGTCGGAGTCAGCCATAGTAGCCGTGAAACGGGTAATGACCGTGGAGCGAAGGGCTGGCAGACAGATCGAACGTAAGAGGGTAACAATGACCGTACACAGCAACGACGGAGTATCATGGTTAACGAAACTTGAGCGTATAGGCAAGAAATCAGCAGGTAACAAGCAGCAGGTGTTCAATAATTTAGGACATTTGTTGAACGGTGACATGCTGAAATGGCAATTCCAGCGGCTGGACGGGAGTAAAGCCGTGGGTATTGATCGCATGACAAAAGCCGCTTACGGTGAACATTTGGATGAGAATATACAACATCTTATCCTGCGGATACGCAGAGGGACGTATCACCCGAAAGCAGCCCGGATAACCGAGATCCCAAAAGAGGATGGCAGTAAACGGCCTCTGGCCATTTCGTGCACAGAGGATAAACTTGTCCAGCTTACGGTCAGTGATATCCTCAGCCGGATTTATGAACCGTTGTTTATGCCCTGTTCCTATGGCTTCCGGCCGGGATTAAATTGCCATGCGGCATTAAAGGCACTGCAACAGCAAACATTCCATAACTGGAATGGAGCGGTAGTAGAAATTGACATCCGAAAGTATTTCAACATGATACCTCATGATGAGTTAATGAATATACTTCGGAAGAAAATATCAGATCGCCGTTTCCTCAGATTGATCGAGGTATTAATCACGGCGCCCGTCATAGTGGGTAAAGAGATGTCCAGCAATGTGTGCGGATGTCCGCAAGGTTCAATCCTGTCGCCGATACTGGCCAATATCTACCTGCATCATGTCATAGATGAATGGTTTAATGAAATCAGCCACTCTCATATTCACGGACGGGCAGAGATGGTGAGGTATGCCGATGATATGGTATTCACTTTCCAGTATCCCAGCGAAGCCAAACGTTTCTATAAGGTGTTACCTAAGAGACTGAGCAAATTTGGTCTTGAGCTGCACCGTGACAAATCGCAGTTAATCCCTGCGGGTCACATAGCAGCAATGAGAGCCAGTCAGTCTGGAAAACGCCTGCCGACGTTTCACTTTCTGGGGTTTACCTGTTATTGGGGGAAAACGCGAAAAGGCTTCTGGCGGCTGAAGTTAACCAGCCGAAAAGACCGTTTTGCAGCCAAATTGAAGGGACTCAGGGACTTCCTTTGGAAGAATCTGAATACGACTGACAAAAGGCTTATCCTGAATACCGTCATCAGAGTGATCAGAGGCTGGATAAATTACCACGGTATCTCTGATAACCAGAGACGAGTCGGGCAGTTTATCTACCAAAGTACGCGAATAATCTACCGATGGTTCAACCGTCAAGGGGGACGCCGCCGACTGACGTGGAAGAAACTGAATCTGATCCTGAAAATGCTGGGTTATCCGTTACGATGGAAAACACATTCAATGTTCAATTCTTGCTGAATATGTGTGGGGGCACGGATCTGTCGGGAGCCGGATGCGGTAGTTCCGCACGTCCGGTTCTGCGGAGGGGGCTGTCTGGGTGACCGGACAGCTCTACTCATCCCTGGCCTGAACGGACCAAGCTGAGTTTCCAGCAACCCGACATGCAAAAGGCGCTGGCCTTGAAGGTTTCTGCCAGTCAGCAGAAGGCAAATTAACTTTCACATGTGAAAGTTAGGTCCCTTAGGGACCTGATTTCGCGATGAGGTGAACCAATGGAGTTACAAGAAGCAAAAGGAGCTCTCGATATCCTTCATTCCCACAAAGCCTCAGCGCCTTTGAGGCTTGTCATCCACCAGCCTGGAGGGATTGGTGGAACCCCTACCGTGGGGATGAAAACTATTCATGCTGGGTTTGACTGGGACAGCAACACTATCCTGATCTACCCAGAAGAGCAGCTCACTCGGTTGACCCCAGATGAGGTGGCCGCCATCACAAAGTCAGTATCAAAGGGACAGTCCTGGCATTCATATCAGCAGTTCAAGAAGTATCGGAAACAGTTGGCCGAAGCCACAGAAGAAATTAGTAGGCTCAGAGCTGAGCTGGACAGGTATCAGAACAATGGGGGGGAAGAATGCTAAAACGCGGAATAATCAACCTCACTGCCAGCTACATCATTGTCGATGCCCTACTCCGGAACGCGGCAATTTGGATATTTGGCCTGCCCTTCTCTGTTGGTGGTGCTTACGTTGTTGGTGAAGCCAGTGCATGGATCGTCTACCTCGCCACCTCCGGCGTATTGACACTTTGCTCTGTCGTAACAGCCTACCTGCTCGTGACCTATCACAGATGGGGTTTGATGGCGGCCAGAGTGTGACTGTTGTTGAGCGCCTGTCTAAACGGCTATGCCGTCTACTTGAGTAGCCACAACGTCCAGTTGGTGGTGGCTCTATTTCCCAGCCTATTCATTGCTCTGTGGATGCTCAAGACCCTTGAACAACCGGCAGTTAAGGGAACGTACAAGGTAATCGCTGATCTTCACCGTCAGCTATGGGGAATGTTGAAGGGGCAAACACAATGACGACGAATACTCAAAACGTGAATGCCAACCAGGAGAAGTCATTCCGAGATATGCTTATTCCCGCCCTGCTGTTTTATGTGGTGATGACAGGCATGTTTGTGGGGTTTGACGCCTTCATGGACAAACCCGCCAGCATGAATCTGCCGTTCATGCCGTTCTTTGTCTCGATGGTAAGTTTTACCAGTGACGCCCGTCGAGAGTGGGGCTGGCGGAATGGGATTAAGGTGGTGGCTGTTGTGACGACGGTAGCGATGCTGTTTGCATTCATCTACCAGATTGTGGTCGGAGAGATGAACCTCTTTGGGGTTGGCATATACCCCGCATCGGCTTTGCTTCTACTTGCGATTATCTGGGTGATTCGCTCGATTGGAAAAACGGCACCTTTTCAATTTCTCGGGCGACATCTGGCTAGGTTTGGTGCATCGAAGTGGGTCCAGCGTACTGCCGCAGTAATTGTGCTCGCAGGTGGCCGCAGAACTAATCAAGGAAGAAGCCGGATACTGGTTGCTAGAGCCTCGTGACCAGAAAACGCCGGTCAAGGTGAATAAGCAAGATGAAAACAAACGCGCTTTCACACACATGGGGGACGCCCTTCGCTGGGCCGGTGATCCTGAGCTTGCAAAGCAGTTCGATGCCCAAGGGGAAGAAAATGCAAATTCGTGACTACATGACAAAGTTGTTTGACGCAATCGGTGATACAAAGGAAGTCACTAGAGAAATGCTTCTGGATCAGGCGGAGCTCATTCACACGATCAGCGATAAGTGTCAGAGCACCGGTCTATTTCTGGATAGCCAAGCTCATTTCAACCAGTTCATTCAAGAGATTGAGGCAGATGACAAGGTAGAGGATCGGTTGCTTCATGCTTGGTGTTGGTTATTGGATCGAATAGTGAAGGCTCCGACATCCTTCCACATGGACGGGGCTGTGATTTTGACGATGCCTCTGGTCGCCAGATACCTGCCACCGGTTGAGCGAGAGCCTGAAACTATCGTGGTGAATCTCGATGAGGACTACAAGGCCCCTGTAGACGAAAAACCTCTCCGCGAGCTCGTCATGGAACGGCGGCATTGGCCGCTTGGTGCAACATGCGCGACCCAAGAAGCGGACGGGGAAATCATTTACTGGGATGCCCCAGTCGATGAGGTAGAGAAAAGCAGAAAGGTAGTCGGTAAGCACGGCATTATGGCCGAAGTCGGGTTAAAGCATCAGGTCGATGCCTGGTATGCAGACATGGACGATACCCAGTTCGCAACCGACTGGAACACAGCAGTCATTACTCCTCACTGCTTACTGCTTTCCTATCTGGATGTGCTTCAAAAGGACAAAGTTCCATTTGATAAGGGAGTGCAGCTCGCCGCCGAATGGGTAAAGCAACTCGGGGGAGAGTCTCGGGAAGATACCCAAAAAGCGCTAGAGACAGGGGCTACGGTGCTTTCTCTGGGGAGAGCTACAGCTCATTGCTTTAAACCCTATCCGGACACAGAAAATTTCTATTACGAGGCCTAAGCCTCTCCCACAGACAAGAAGGCTCTGTTGGGCCAAGGCTTTGTCTGGTATGAAAAAACAAGTAATTTGGTTGGAGTGATTATGAGGTTAGGTTTTACGAAGAAGACGCGGGTTTCAGCGTTCTTGGCTGTAATGCTGGTTGTGGCCCCTAAAGTGTGGGCCGAAACCTTCACAGCGAAGGTTGTGGGGGTGTCTGACGGTGATACGGTCAAGGTTTTAACTGAACAAAGCTGTGACTCAGGGAATGACTGTCGAAGCGGCAAAGTCCAGTACCGGGTAAGGCTGGCGGAAATCGACACCCCAGAGAAGAAACAACCCTACGGCTCAAAGGCGAAACAGGCATTGTCCGATCTGGTGTTTGGTCGAATGATCACAGTAGAGCAAAAAGACAGCCAGCAGGAGGGAGAAGCTCCTGAGGGACCTCCTGCATACGAGGACACCTGTTCACAAATTTGAGGCGATAGCGAAGGGCAAAGAGTTGGACAGGAATGCAGACATGTGAAAGCCTTGTCAGGTGTCTTTTTATTATTTACGGTATCGAAAATCGATTCTATAAAGTGAGCAGGTCACAAGGAGAACCAACGAATGGCTGTTATCAACTCACTCCGCGCTCTCAAAGGTGTAACCGCCCCCGAAGAACTGAAAAAGGGGATGGATTCACTATCGCTCCTCAGCTTCTGCTGGAAGAGGAAGGGTTTAACACCCGTGGCGCTTTCTGCGAGAACTACTACGAGCGCCCGGACATCAAGGCTGGTATTCGAGTGCTGGCCGATGCCTACAAGCGTGGCGACTATGTTCCGCCGATCATCGTCAAGGTTATCGACGGAAAGGTATATGTCCGTGAAGGGCATCGCCGTCGCCGTACCATTCTGCTCGCTATCGAGGACGGTGCCGACATTCAGTTCGTGCAGGTCGTGGAGCATAAAGGTGATGAAACTGAACAAAGCCTACTAATCGCCACCAGCAACGACGGGCTCCCTCTTTCTCCGCTTGAGCGAGCGGTGATCTACGCTCGGCTTGCAAACTGGGGATGGAGTGACCTGATGATTGCCCAGCGTGTTGGGCGCTCGGCTGAGCACGTTCGTATCGCCCGTGCTCTTCTGGAGATGCAGCTCGAACTGAAACGGATGATTCTGGAAGGCTCAGTGGCTGCCACCTATGCTCAGGAGCTCTACAATGAGCACGGCACCAACGCAGTTGAGATCCTGAAAAAAGCGCAGGAAAAACAGGCCAATGGCAATGACGGTAAGAAGGCCCCGAAGAAACTGACCAAGAAGTTTGTTGAGAAAGGTCCGCGCCTGGGCAAAAAAGTGGTTGAAGCCATGCACCTAGTATTACAGTCGTAACTGCTTTATGGGCAGATATTCCTTCCGGTGGCGGTCATGACATTGTTGCGCATAGTACTGATGTCGCCGCCGCCAGTCTGACCAAGATAAAATCTGTTTTAGGGTTTCTCCTGCCTTCATCATTTTTGACAACAACTTACGCAGTTCCGATACACTCAGGGCTACCCGTCCCTCCGGCGTTTTTTTTCTCCTGAATTCGCAAAACCGCCAGTACCGCATGGGCCAATAATGACAACGTAATATGCCGATACCAGCTATGCCACTGCCGGACTTCGTAATGATCCAGACCCCATTCCCCTTTCGTTTCCTCAAAGCCGCTTTCGATTTCCCAGCGATGCCCGGCCACCTGAACCAACGTGTTGAGGTCTGCCTGGTCTTTGTGTGCATAAACAACATAATAAGCCCGTTCTTGTTTATCATCCCGGCTACGCCGGATCAGGAGATAATGACCATAGCAGCGTTCTTCTTCACTCATCTGTAAACGCCAGAGCGGGATCCGCGCCCAGTCATACCAACGCTCTCCCTTTGTTCCCAACCCGGCTGACTGTTTTTCCCCATCGTCAGCCGTCAGACTGGCGGCAATCACGTCCGCTCTGACATAGCAAGGTGCTTGCCACCAAAGTGGGTCATTCTTAGGGAGCGCGAGGACAAAAGGTTGATACTGGGCTTCCAGCCAGCATCGCAAGCGGCGGTCACCCAACGGCAAGGCACGCCCGCGCTGAAGACTCGCTCCAGCACTTGCCGGGCAAGCTGAGGTTTGGTGGCAAAGTTCACCGAATCAGGAATGCCGGCGGCTTCGCAACGCGGGCGATCCGCCGTTCACTGTTCGGGCAGGGATAATGCCCGGTCAATAAAAGCATGACCGCCATGACCGGCATAACACAGGAAGACGCCTATCTGACTGTTTTCGACCCGCCCGGCGGTGCCGCTATATTGGCGTTGGACGCCGGCAGAATGGGTGCCCTTTTTGATAAAGCCGGTTTCATCAATGATAAGAATACCTTGCTCATCACCCAGATGTTCAGTGACATAGTCGCGTAAGACATCGCGGGCGGCTTCTGCATCCCAGTGGGCGCGCTCCAGAAAATATTGAATGTTATCCGGCGAGCGTTCACCGAGCCATTCAGCCAGTTGCCAGCCATTTTTACGTTCAACATCACTGAGTAATCCCCGAAGATAAGCCAGACAACGTTGTTGAGAACTCGCAGAGTGAAACAGCGAAGTCAGACGGGAATGGGCGGTCAGGAGCTCTTGTTCCCAGAGATTGATAGGTGAGGCCATGTGGCACCTCCCTTAGGGTGAGGAAGAAGGGAGATAGCTATCATGACACAATATTAACTACGACTGTAGTATTAGCTGCGATACTGCACTACATAAGAAGATCAATGTAGATTACAGTTACAGCAGCCACACCATAAGCAGAAGAATCGTTTACTCATAACTGAATGCCACCTCCTGCGGAGGTGGTCATCGACAGATTGGCTCTGCCAGTAAGGCTACTCATGGGAAAATCCGAACTGTTATCCCCA
>NZ_NKHQ01000126.1:0-59202 GCF_014467265.1 Xenorhabdus sp. TS4
TTATCCTCTACCCAACAAAACACCCAAATGATAAAATCTTGTTGTGACATAGCCTTTTGTTCCTTTATTTCTCTTTGTTTGTCAACTTAAAGTTATAAAGGAGCGGCTATGTCATTTCAACTCACCATAAAAGTCGAGCATCGCGTTAAAATGTATGTTGGCTAAATAGCGCTGTAAACCATAAGTTATAATGATGTTTCTTGTTTGTTTAATCTCATTGCTTGTGCAAATTAGCGGTGAGTTGATTGAAATTAAGTTATTTTTTGAGGATGGAATGGATTTGTGGATTTCAATTAATCCACTAATCGTTGAGGATGGGTATATACTGTTGCCCGTCCTGGCTTGCAAAATCCGATCAACGTTAGATTACATTTCTGTGCGACTTCAATGGCGAGTGAGGTTGCAGCAGAAACGGCAAATAAAATTTCTACCCCACAATTAGCTGATTTTTGCACCATCTCATAACTGGCACGGCTGGAAACCAACACAGCGCCTTGTTGCCAGCCTGTTTTAGCTCGCATTCCCAGTAACTTATCCAGTGCAACATGGCGGCCAACATCTTCACAACCACCAAGCAATTTGCTCTCTGGGTCAATCCAACCCGCCGCATGGGTACAGCCAGTGAACGCGCCAATTTCCTGAACATGTGGTAATTGGGCAAGCGCAGTATCAAGGTAGGAGAGCGAAAACGTTTGGGTGAAAGGCAGGGGCGTAATTGGGCGAAAGATCTCTGCGAGTTGTTCTGTGCCGCAAATACCGCAACCCGTTCTCCCAGCCATATTGCGTCGTCGCTCTTTTAATCCCGCAAAACGACGGCTGGAAAGCTCAATGTGCAGTTCAATACCACCGTGGCAGCTAACTATTGAATCAATCCCCCGAATTTCCTGCGCAGATGTAATAATCCCTTCCGACAAGGAAAACCCGATAGCGAAATGATCAAGATCTTTTGGACTCGCCATCATCACGACATGGGAAATACCGTTATAGACTAATGCGACAGGCACTTCCTCGGCCACCCAATCCGGCGTTGGACTGCCCAATCGGTCACTCTGTTTGGCGTTTTTTTGTTGTACATTAATGCGAGAAGCACCGTTGATTCCTTCCATGATTAACTTATTTTCTGACCTTTCATTTTCCATTCATGAATTTCCCTGTAGTTTGATTCATAATACTGTTCGTGTGGATATATAACGATTCATTAATTTATTACCACATGCTGATTTATTCAGGTAGCGATTAGCAGTCGAAAATAGATATCGTCGTTCTCAGAAAAGTGAAGGAAACCGGAGGCCGTTTTCTCCTCCGGTTTATTGACTTTTAGTGATTGATGAATGCCTTGAGCCTCTTATTAACCTGCTGTTTATCAAAAGGTTCCAGTGACTCGGTTGGGGATAATCCCACAAATTCTAATTGCTCTGCTTCATCTTCAGTCAGGAGTTTTTTTCTTCTCAACTTGAGCAAATAGTTCCAATTCCAAATGCCACCAGAATCTTCAGCCGGACATATGCCATTACCTGCGGTGACTTCAGGCTGGATAATATCTTTTTGCTGGACTTTCTCTACTGTTATTTGATGGAACCAATCATCACCAAAATCATATTGGTAGTTGAGTTCATCTCCAGCTTCAAACAGAAATGCACCGATGCACATTTGATCATAATGTTCTTCTGGAATGTCGATTCCTGCAATATTAAAACGGAATAGATGAGCGTTTTCCCAGCCCATGGCATTTTGTATCACTTCATGAAATTCATTTAGTGTTAGTTGATTGCTGACACGGAGCCGACGCCATACGGCTGGAGTAGCATCAAGTAAACTCACTTTGAGAACCAAACCCTGCGGTTCAATCTCTTCCTCTTGTTCCATGTAGAAATATTCAAAGCTGAGTTCAGACAAAGTATCAAATAAAGCAAACTTTTTGCGGTTTAATGCAGGGTCTCTGAGGGCATAGGCTAAATCTAAATATTGTTCTACCCAATATGGGGCTTGTGATGGCAATCTGTATTGTTCGATTGAAGCGGAATAAGTCAGACGTTCAGTAAATAGCTCGCGGTTTGCATAATAATAGAGCTTCAATAAATCCCTGGGTTTTTTCGCTTTCAACAAGCATTCTTCCGGCGCCAGCCAAGACAGTATTAATGATGAACCCATCGTCATGCCAAGGCGATTCTGATCCTGTCGCTTCGGATCAGCTTGATATCCGAACTTCTGGCTCCAGTGTTCAAGTTCAAATGCTTCTGGCTGTGTCCATTCGACGGGAAGTTGTGACAACCAATACAGTGAGTCGAGATCGAGCGGAGTGTTTTTATTTTGCTGAACTGAAAGTATCCACGGTAAAATTTGTTGCAGCCAGTCAGGGGAGACCGGAGTAAAGTCAACATAAGACTCATTATTGCTTAACTCTTCAATCAGTTCGGGGATGGTTCTCTCAGGAGCAATATTCAGTAAGCTCTCACGGATACCAGATTTGAAATCCAGCATCATATTCATTTGATATTCTTGACCATCCAGCGTGATTGTCATCATCATGCTGGCACAGTCATTTCCATCAACATGAGTGACATATAATTCGTGTATCTTCGCTGTTTCCCGTACCTTATTGTGGTGCGACATCGCCTTTTTTTTCCAGCGCTTAAAACAGGAATGAATGGCAGGATGGCGGTTAAACCGTGCACACAGATTAACAAGTTGCAGGTAGGATAAATTTGCCCATGCAGAGGAAGGGCAATCGTCCAATGCTTGCGCACAGGCAAGGGCAATGGGTTCTTCAAAGTATTGAGTGAGTAATAGCAGGGCATCCATACCCCATGAATGCTTGGCGACTTCTGTCAATAGATGAGGTAAGGTTTCATGAGGAACGACGGAAAGACCACTCTCAAAAAAGTCGACGAATTCAATGCCTAAATGAATTTCAAACTGTTTAAATAGTTGGCTTAAGTTTGGGGATTTTGCCGGAAAAGTCGCTATGTTGGTGTTATCAGCATATTGGAGGATATCCAGGAGTTGGGTGATGTCAGTTCTGATATGAAACTGATTTCTTTTCAGGATCGATACACATAACAATACGCATTCGCTATTGATCTCGAACTCTTCTTTGGTATTCACCAAAATTTGCTCAATGATCTCTTCAAACAGTTGTTTGGTCTCAGCAGACAATTTGTTTGTTGTTAATGCAAATTCTGCTATGGCAACTTCAAGCCAATTATTAATGCTGTCCCCTATCTCCGTCATCGCTTCTTTAGGTAGCGTTAACACCAGGCTAATCAACAAGAAGACGTTTTCTGGCTCGGAAAACCATTGTATCTGTGTTTGGGTTAAAGAACGCTGTTTCTCAGGAGTATGGGCGTATTTTTCTATTGCAGATAGCAATTTTTCAGGTGTTAATTTCATTATCAACCTCTTCAATATATCGATATTTCAACCAAGAAGAGGGCTGGTGATCTATGCCGTCAAATCCACCTTTCCCCCTTTGCAATTACCAATAGTCTAACCTGAATTTTTGTAAGGCCAGTAAGTTTGTGTTGAAATTTATCCGGGTTATTTTCCAACTTACTGCTTTGTGGTCTGTAATTTGAAATCGACAGGATCTGGCAATGCTATTCCGTTGTTTGGCAGGGTAAGATGACTTGGGACGTACAATCAACATAACGAGAAGGTAAGATAATGAGTAATCGCATTGCTCCTATTCCCCCATTATATTGTTTGTCAACCTGAAAACATTAGCGACAGAAAGCAATCCATTTTCAAGTTACCTGAATTTTGCGGCAGAGATAGCACAAGCACAGCAAAAAGCATTGTATGACAATCCGCTGGAGATGGAATTGGAGGAGCTTCTTGGTCATTCTCCGCAAGAAAATCGTGTCCCACTGGATTGTAAAACGTTACGTCGTACTCAGCATTGGCAAAATATCCTGCGCTCTTTGATTGCAGAGTTACTGCCTACTGTACCTGAACATGTGAAACCCACCCTCGAAAATCTGGCAAAAAATTCAGCGCAAGAGTTAGAAGAGATGGCGAACGCACTGCTTAATAATGAGTTTAGCAAGGTCAGTGCTGATCAGGCGTTGTTTGTTTGGGTAGCGTTATCTGTCTATTGGACACAAATGGCCAGTTTGATCCCAGGCAAGGCACGGGCGGAATATGGAGAACATCGCCAGTTTTGTCCGGTCTGTGGCAGTATGCCGGTTGCCAGTGTGGTGCAAATCGGTACTCACCAGGGATTGCGTTACTTGCATTGTAACCTGTGTGAAAGCGAATTTGCACGTTCTGCGGGATGAGGGAATTTTTTAGCATTTTATTTACAGTATCTGTGACAATCTGTGCTATTTTCCATCGGGTTGGCAAACGGAACTCATGTGTGGAATTCAATAGAGTATGAAAAAGAAGATAATCTCGAGGATTTATCTTGGATTGTTGTTGATTGCTTCCTTGATATTAGTGTTCGAAAAAAGTGGAGATATTTATCCTGCACTGGTGTCTGTCGGCGTATTCGGCATCATCTTTGGCCTGGCTTTTTTAGTTTCAGCACGCTGGTTATTTTCGGCAGTGTTAACTGGCACCTTATTTATCATCCTCAAATTCCTCAACCAGATAAAAATCCATTACTACAAAGAACAACTGATGTTTTCTGATTTGAATGTTATGTTAGATCCTTCAAACCAAGAGACTTTACGCCATTATTGGCTGGCAGGTATTGCTGTAGTGGTGATGCTTATCTGGTTGATATTCAACATAATATTGAGCTGGAAAGTAGTACCTTCTGCGCGTGGGATCAAATGGCGCTTCACCAGTATCGTTTTGATGGTTGTGAGTGCCTGGGGTGTCAATCTAACGGTTAGTGCCTATCATGCTCAATGGCAAGGGGAATTACCGAAGGGACGGGGAACGGTGACCAATATGGTGATGTCTGCCTCGGATGCACAATATCAGCCACCAAAATTCGGATCATCTGCTGATTATTTCTTGCAGCGGGCGAAACAAGTGACGTTGCCTGAACCTCAGTCAGAGGTTAAACCCGATGTAGTTGTATTGCTGCAAGAGTCCACTGTCAATCCCCATATTTACCAATTACCTGCCAATGTGCAGTTGCCAGATCTTTATATGTTCCGGCGTGATGCGGGTGTCAGTGCCCAAAGTCCACTCAGGGTACAAACCTTTGGTGGCGGAACCTGGTTATCTGAATTCTCCGTTTTAACCGGATTGAATACGGATGATTTTGGTTCACGTAAAAATGCGGTATTTTATTTTGTCGTTGATCACCTGAAAAACAGCCTGTTCCGGGCAATGAAAGACAACGGTTATTACACGGTTGTTCTGACACCATTTAATAAGTCCGCTTACCATGCGGGACATGCTTACAAGACACTGGGTGTTGATCGAATTATCCAACCGCAGGAGTTAGGTTACCCCGCAGACATGGATGAAAATTTGTGGAAAATCCCGACACAAGACATGTTGTCTTATGTGAAAACTATCTTAGCTAAGGAGACAGACAAGCCGATTTTTATTTTCTCTCTGACCATGTATGAACATGGGCCTTATGAAGAGAGCCATCATGATGATTATGGTTTGACTGGTAAAGTTAATTCTGCAACGGCGGCAGGTAAATTTAGCCATTACATGGAAAAAATCGTGGCATCTGATCCTGCCATCAGAGATTTCAGTGAATTCGTTGCCAATCGTAACAAGCCTACTGTTTTCCTCTATTTTGGTGATCATCAACCAAACATCAATTTTGGTCACTATAACTCTTTGTTACCTGATCCAGCACATGTGACTCAGTTTACTTTGCGGGATAACCTGAAACAGGGAGCGTCAATAACAACAGGCAAACTGACCGATATCTCCTTCCTCGGCGGAATGATTCTGGAACGTGCCCGCTTGTCGGCCCCGGTGTTTTACCAAACAAATATGATCATGCGCCATTTGTGTGATGGTGTCTTAAATGATTGTCAGGATAGTGCACTGGTAGAGAGTTATAAGCATTATATTTACCAGCAGTTGGAAGCGGCAGGCAAGGAATAATGTTATCCCTTCTGTCGGTGATGCTGCTGACAGAAGGGATGTGTTATAGATATATCGCTACGATATGGGAGCTATTCGTGAAACTATTCAGTTATATTAAGGATGTGCGGCGGTGATGCGATAAGTGCAGCGGCGGTGACCACTAAGGATATATTCGGTTCTTTCCACATTGGCTTGCAGGATCTCCCGAAACAGTTTCAGCTCTGTCCGACAGAAGCCTTGGCACAATTTGGCGGCGGCACAAATTGGACAATGGTTTTCAAAAAACAGAATATCGCCATTTTCTTCAACAGAATAATAAGCCATGTAGCCTTCTCGGCAGCGGATCGAAACCAGACGCTCAACCTTCTCCTGTAACCCTGTAGCACCTTCCATCGCCTTTTTATAGTTGGAAAAAGCCTCTTTTTCACGAGCGCTGATAATCAAATCCATAGTATCTTCACCCAACTGATTACGAATAATCGAGATCAATTGCGTTGTTAACTCTGCATGGGCATCAGGAAATTTGGCATGGCCTTTCTCTGTGATATGCCAAAGCTGTACTGGACGCCCAACTCCCCTTGTTTCTGCTTTTGCTTCAACTAATCCCTCCTTAGCCATTTTCACAAATTGCTGACGGGCTGCTTCTCCAGTTGTTCCCAATAATTTGCCGGCATCAGAGGCTTGTAAGGCACCTTGAGTTTTTAGCAAAATTAGTAGCTTTTCACTCACTGTTTGCCCTACGATTATACTATTTTCCAAGTCATCGCTTGACATATTGTTGATCCCGACATTAATTTATTCCAAGATTTATCTTGTTTAATTTAGCGTAAGACTTTTCACAACTCAACCTGTGTTCAGGGCAAAAATTATGATAATGACTGAGGAAAGCCGCTGGAGGGATCTGTTTTCCAGCAAAAATGCACTGAGTGCGATAGCACTTTCACTGGGCGTGGTATTGATGGCAATTAATACCTTAATTGCGATTACTATTCTGCCTTCTGTCGTCAATGATATTGGAGGATTGAACCTCTATGCCTGGAATACGACATTGTTTGTCGTGGCATCGATTATTGGTTCCATTCTTTCTGCGAGGTTGTTGAGTGCTCTGGGCGCAAGAAATGCTTATCTGATTGCATCATTGATCTTTTTTATCGGTAGCTTACTCTGTACTCTTGCACCGACAATGGAAGTGATGCTGGTTGGCAGAACCATTCAGGGCCTTGGCGGTGGATTTCTGTTTGCCCTTTCCTATTTGATGATTAATCTTGTATTTGCTCAATCACTTTGGCCTCGAGCTATAGCGTTGGTTTCAGGGATGTGGGGAGTTGCGACTTTAATAGGGCCAGCTATTGGTGGTGTTTTTGCTGAAATGAATGCATGGCGTTACGCTTTTGGCATTATGCTTCCCGTTATTCTGTGTTATGTCGTATTTACCTACCTGATTTTACCTAAAACAGAGGCGCAGAATAAAACCAAAACAGCATTGCCTATTGTGCAATTGATCCTATTGTCAGCAGCAGTACTGGCGGTTTCTTCTGGCAGTTTGTCACCAGATGTTCGATTCAACATTCTCGGCATTGTTGCGGCTGTAATATTAATCTTTTTATTGATCAGTTATGAGCGTAGAGCTTCAGTAAGGTTATTGCCTGAAAATTCCCTAAGTTTACGTTCTCCTCATTTGGTTTTATTCACTACCATATTTCTATTGGTAGTGGGTTTATCGGGGGATGTTTTTATTCCCTATTTTTTGCAAATTCTGCATGGACAATCCCCTTTGGCTTCTGGTTACATGGTTGCTTCCGTGGCAATGGGTTGGACTATAGGAGAAGTACTCAGTGCTAGCTGGCAAGGGACAAAGATGCGGTTTGCAATTGTCAGTGGTCCTGTCTTCATGTTGGTTGGCATGTTGCTGTTGCTTGTGTTGCTGCCATACCAGTCAGTAGGGGAGTGGCAGATTATACTACCGATAATCCTGGGATTAGGCGTGTTTGGTTTTGGGGTTGGATTCGGTTGGCCTCATCTTTTGACCCTCATTTTGCAGGTTTCCCGTGATGCGGATAAAAGCATCGCTGGTTCATCCATTACCACCATACAGTTATTTGCCTCTGCATTTGGTTCTGCGTTGGGGGGGATGACCGTCAATTTATTTGGATTTTATCAGCCAGGAGGCGTTGAAGGGGCTGCTTCTTCTGCTTATTGGCTATTTTTACTCTTCTCCATTGCACCAATATTGGCATTATTAACAGCATTTCAATCAGCGAAAATTAAGGCAGAAGAATAAATTTATTATCAACGGCATTTTCATAAAAAAGTAATGCCGTTTTCTTGATTACGTGTGATGGGAGATATCCGTATAATAGTGGTGCTTGATATCAGAACTAAGGATATTTGATGTTAATAATTTCCCATATACCAAAGGATGGTTGTAACGCCAGAATAATACAACCGAAAATAAGCTGTATTTCTATAATAAAACATTTTTTTATACTATTTTTATTGCTTATCGGGATAAGCAATGTATCGGCTGGAGAGATAAAACAAGAGACAATAACTGTTGATGTTCCAGCGTTAAGCAAGCGTGTGGCAGATATCTCTAAAGTTCTGACGAAAGAAGAGAACCAACGCCTGACCCGCCAATTAAAAAAACTGCAATCTGAAGAAAAAGTACAGATGGCAGTCCTGATTATCCCGACTATTGGCAGTGATACGATTGAGAAATTTTCTTCCCGTGTATTTGATAAATGGAAGTTGGGTAATAAAGAAAGCAATGATGGCATCTTGTTTTTGATCGCTTCTGATGACCACAAAATGCGTATCGCAGTTGGTTCCGGTTTAGAGCGGAAATTAACCGATGGCAAGATCGCACGTATTCTACGTGAAGAGGTGAAGCCGGCTTTCAAAGAAAATGCTTATTTTGAGGGTATCAGTAATGCGATTAATTCAGTTGATACATTGCTGAAACTGTCTAAACAAACAGGGATCGATGAAGAAATAACGAAAGTGACATCGGCTTTCTCAGAAGAGGGTGGCGGCACATTCAGCAAGATATCTGGCAAAGACATTGCCGCACTATTGTTTTTTTGGCTAATCAGTCTGTTCCTTTTGCCAATGAAAGTCTTTCGCGAGGGACACTGGTTTAAGCGTTTCCTTAAGTGTGCCCTGACGATAGCGGCAGGAACCTATCTACTGACCCTGGTGGGATTGTTTTCTTCCATTCCGGCAGAGTTTTATCTATTAATCCTTCTGCTACCAGTGATTCTGGTGTTTTTGGTTATTTCTACGGTATGGTCATTATTGAAAAACCTATTCAGCGGTCTCTTTGGCGGCTTATTTGGTGGTTCTGGCTCTGAGCGTCCAGAAAGTGGCGGGGATGATAGCTTTTCCGGTGGCGGTGGCAGCAGTGATGGTGGTGGTGCTTCAGGCGATTGGTAATTTGTTTTTGGTTGATTGGGTGGGGAGATTATCCCCATCTGTTGCCGTTATTCACCGCATTTGCAGGATATTTTGTTTCTCTGTATTTAGCTCTGGGGAATTCGGATTATTTAACATCATGAAAAATAGCTAAAAAGCCTCTGAGATTTAGAGGCTAAACAGAGGAAAACATGATATTTATAAAAATTTTCATTTACACAGTGATAAATTTTTTACGTAAGTTGTTGGAGACATCCACGATATTTTATCACATGTAACTATACCACTGAATTGATAAAAATGTGTTGCCATCCACCTAAAGCGCCATATATGTTTAAAGGTTTTTCGATAGCATAGATATAGCCCGTTACCGTCTGCTTTCCCTTCGAACCTTTTGCCTGACTTTATCCACGTCCTGATTTCTTTATCGGTGATTTTAGGCATTGTGCAATCTCCAACGTAAAAAATGGCCTTGTACCACTAAATAGCTTTTATGATCGCTGGTGGTACACGCTAATCATGCGCTGCGCTATTGTAATTCGCTCTGCAATGCTCTGACAGTAAAAAAGCCAGATATAACAATATATATCTGGCTTTATGATTTTCTCTGAAATGCTAAGAAACGTTTGGATCTATTCATTGAGTATAGGCCTTAAACCCGTATGAATGCTGGATTGTTGTAATTCAATATTTTCTAGGGGTACACCCTTGGGTACACGCTAAACAGGAGTGTACCTCTGAATTGATAAAAATGTGTTCGCTGGTGGATTTACTACAATAATAATCACTAATGTAAACTACCCATACTCTTGTCCCTAACGGTCAAATTGACTGAGAGCAACTGAAAATTATTTTTCACCTGCTAGGCTACCCTCTTTAAGAGGTGTGGTTGCTTTTTGTACTCCACTACATAATGACTGCAAATTAACCGCGTCGCTAAAAGATACACGCAAAGTTTACGCACCTCTTAATGAGTTGCGCAAATTCTGTGAGTCAGCCTGACTAACGCTAAAATTGTGAGTAAATGTCATTTATGTACAAAGCCATTTGTAAGTAACTCTCGGTTACGCTCAAGACCATTTGCGACTGACTAACTGTCAGTTACACCCAAAGTCCGATTATCGGATATTGGATTTTGCATCGACGAATTTCGTCGGCACAAACTGAACCTCTTAAAGAGGGGTAGTTAGTAAACATGCAGCAAGGCAACTGACCTACAATTAGTGGGTCAGTTACACGATGACCAGACGCCAAATCTGGCGTCTGATTAAATATCAATGGGTTATCACCAAAGCCCGAATTAGGGCTTTGCCCTGCTAAAAGGTATGGTGATTTCCCCTATACCCTAAGTGGGGCATTCCATCTTGAGATGGTCACGATTTTGACCATCTACGGCAACGATAGGGATTTCCTCAATAGTTGGTTAACGCCTTGATTTACTTAATCTCTGGCTCTGTGACAGAAATAAGTAAAATCAATAGGTTATAAAATACCTCTACGTAACTCCTTGATTCCCTTAATTTTCGCCCCTGTACCGGAAATAAGCAAAATCAACAAGTTATCTAAATACCGTCAAAGTCAGCCAGCCACCGCTTCTGCTCCTCATTGAGACTAAAAGCAAACTCTTCATGTTCTGCCTGCCATGTGCCAAAACTCATCAGGAACGCGATTGCAGGGTCAATCTTGTTTGCCGATTTCTTCTTGTTCGGCTTGATATTGGCGTTCACGTCTGTTTCCATCACCACATTGGACATCGCCCACGCCAGCACCGGATTGCCATTGTGACGAATGATTTTGCGGTTAACAAAGACTTCGGCGGATTTGGCTACGGGACTATACCGCATATAGGTTTGCGGGAACCGCTTAATTTCAAGCCCTCCCGTTGGCTGTGTGGTGTGTATGGACTGTTTCTCACTGGCGGGCATATCAGCCCTTAGCACCCCGTAACGGCCTCGTCATCAAGGCTTAACTCCTCCATTGCCTCATAGATGATTTCTTGCAGTGCTGCTACAAATTCTGCATCCGTTGATGTGCTTGCCAAGGCTCTCAGGCGAGGGCCATGTTCAGGGGCAATAGCGATCAATCGGGTTCGCATCCGTGAGTATTCCTCACCAACTTTGTTCACCATATCCCGCCACGGTAACACCTGACCGGATTTGATGCTGTGCTCCAGCTTGACCAGTTCCGCCAGATAGTGCTCTTTAATGGCTTTGGACTCTTCCAATGGGCGTACCTGTGTATCACCCGATGTCAGCGAGGTGTAGACTGATTCGGCACGCGCCTGAAAACTCTCTGTGTTGCTGATAGGCTTCTTGGCATTCTGTATACGTGGATCCTGACTGTCACGATACTGTTTGATATTTCTGTCGCTGGCCTCCACGTCAATATCATCACCACACATCACAATATACTTTCCATCCCTGATCCATCGTGAAATTGTTTTACGGTTCACACCGACATGTTTTGCATACTTACCAATGGTCATAGTAGACATGGGACATACTCCATTTTAAATGGGACATTGGTGGGACATTTTTACGTGAATGTCCCCAATTTCGGGGACACAAATGGGACACAAAATACACACCAAAAATCACATAATTAGTTGATTAAAAAACAGTTATATAAAATATTTTCAATGGGACATGGGACACAAATTCAAAAGTTCAAAACTAGTGAAATATCGCGGCGCGCAATGCCCATGATTTATAAGGGTTTTCAGAAGGACCCGAAAGTTACGCGACGTTACTATCACCGTCTGAATGCCTGTCTCTGTCGTTTCCACGAGACGATAACCTTATTCAGATTGAATTTGACCAGTCGGTCTATCGGACTTCTGAAGATGTCTTGGTGGTTCAAGATCGTTCAAAATAGCTGACGCATAGACATTAGCCTTTTGTCTGTTAACGGGCGCGTAATCTTCATCTATGCGCCCGTTTGTAACGCGGCTAAACAACGCATCTTTTGCACCTAGCTGGATAATCCATGTCACTGGGTATTTTTCAGAGCATTGGGTTCGTTTCAGAATTGACTGCTCCCTAAACTTTACTCCTTCATCTTTTGCACACGAGATACAACTACTAACAAAAGACATCTTCTCAAAATAGTCACCACCTGAGATCAAAGCCCCATCCAGGCTTATTACCCGATGCTGCTGTTGTTGTGACTTTTCTACTTTCTGAGAGTGAAAGAGAGGCAGCATCTTGAGAGTTGATTCTGCTATTTTTTCAGCTTTAGCCTCGCTACCGACCCGTTGAGCAGTTTCAATACAGTACAATACTGAATCAATGCATTCCTTTAGCATTTTAAGTCGTTCTATGCCGCTAGATTTATTCATGTTTGTCACCTGATAGGATTAGTTAAATTATCTCTTCGCCTTTTTGGTCGTTCCCGTTCTTCCTCAACCTTGCGCTTTTCCTCTTCCTCTTGCCGTTGACGCTCTGCAATGCTTTCCGGTGAGTGAGGATTGTTACGGCGCATCAAGTCACCCGTCCGTTGGATTAATGCCTGTATCTCGTCCTCTGTCATGGGTTCGATATATTTTTCCAGCTTCTCACTTGCTGCCCGTAATGATGCCTGATACCCGTTCGCATCATTGGTTCTTAAGCTGTAGTTGAATGCTTCCAGATTCTTATCTTCCCCGTCTAACAGTTCCCAGCCTGAACAGACAGCTTTCATCTTGCGTGTGGTGTATCGGCTAAGGTGGCGGTAACTTTCCCTGAGCTTTACGATTCCGATACAGCGACATTGTGCCCCCTGCTGTGCTTTTTGATAGGTGCGGGCTGGTTGTCTTGCTCAGTGATGAGATCCGTAGCAAGTTCCTGTGCCGGTTCGGTCGTGTAGTGTCCAGAATCATCATCAGCCCACGCTGACAGGTGACTAAAGTTTGTCGCGGTTGTGTCTTTGTGAGCTGCTTTACGTTTGAAGCGGCCTAATCCCAATAAATTCGACATAGTGTAATTTGCCATTTGTTATCTTCCTGTCTGTGATAAAGCCTTGTCTACTAATTTGCGAGCCACTTCGTGAAGCGTGGGTTTAATGCCGAGTTCTGAGCGGCTGTATTCGTCCTGCTGTATCTTTCGTAGCGCGTCCATCTGCTGACGAGTCAGTAAAATGGCCTTGTTATCGATTTTCATACCCATACCTCAATAGCTGATAATTTATACAGCTATATTATTGCAATATATGCAACAAATCAAACTAATGATGCAAAATAAGAAACAATAAAATTCACTATAAATTAAGGGCAGACAGGAAGCGGCAATATCATGAGATACCGCCGTTTAATGAGGTTTGATGAAAGGGCGCTGAGGAGTGAGTAATCAATATGGGGCTTATTATTCATCAGGTAAAGCCTTTGCTCTGACACGGGAAACATGAGGACAGGATACTGACAAATCTTTGCGTTCTGTAGGTGGTGCGGGTATGTGATATTTACGAAGGGTATTGATTAGACGTCCGTGTCTAGTTGGTATACGGCTAATACATAGCTGCATACCTTGTCATTCCTTCGGTTGTTCAGGCCATACGATATCAGGCGCAGTAGTGCAATCTATCCGATTGAGTAGTACTCGGTAACGTTTCCATTTTGTTAGTTCAGTAATTTCCTGAACTGTTGATATATCAAGCTCTACAGCATCTTCTAAAGGCATAATTACAGCATTCGCTTTACTCAATAATTTTTTCTTATGTTCATACGCATGAGCAATAAGTTCATCTTGAGTATAGTTCCGCAACTTAATGCTACCATTTGAATACTGCCAATTTCCCAGAGTATCAATGTCATCAGGTAATAATTCAACTTCAACAATGCTTCCGTTTTCAGGGCATATTGATGAAGCATCCTTATTTATCGCAACAATTATACCATTAGAGTCGTACTTTATTTTATACGTGTCGTTATTGAATTTCGAAATACATGCATACCAATCCTGATTATCTTCACTGCGATAAAATATTGCTTTATATTTTTTTTCAATTTCTTTTTCATCTTCATTACTTGGAGGATATCTGGAGAATTTTCTGAAGTGTAACATTATATAAATCCTATATTATACCAAACTCCATTAACTAATTTTTGCAATGGGCGCCGATAAACAGAATCAATGTATTTATCAGCATTATGATTAATAACACCAGTAATAACATATGGTGGAAAATCAGAAAATCCATATGCTTTCCAAACTGACGCGCTTTCCACTGAACCTAAGCGAATATCTTGGATATATTTACCATCAGCATCAAGTTTAGCGAAACGCTCATCCATCAAAGAAGTTACTTCTTCAATTGCTCTTTTAACATCTTCTATTGTTGGAGCCACTACAGAGATATTGCTGTCTTGAGTACTCATATTCATTCCCTCATCTAATCAACAATACACATTGCTAAATAACATATAACATGAAGGCGGTGGGAGACTTCTCCGCCGGTGAACATCAATAAAATCGGTTCATCAATATTGGGGAATAGGGCTTGAATTCAATTTGAGGCATATTTTGATGGTAGGATGGCATAGAATAGCAGGCGGGGCATTAATAAAAATCGTCTCACTGTTGATGAAAATTAAAGCAATAAAAAGGCTGCATAGATTATTGAATAATCAGATATGGAAATTTCCATAACGGAACAATTAATACTCTACGTTCAATAACGGGTATTCGGAACCAAACTTCAAATATACACCTCACCAAATCACGCATCACCTTTCAAATTATAAGCGTTGCTATAGTCGTAATCCGATTGAGATTGAAATTTGACCGAAGTAAGGTTTCTGGTGAGTTAACAGAAGAACGAAATGACCTTTAACAAATAATAAAGTGAGGTGTTTATGTCTGAAGTTAATAAGCTGGATAGTAAACAATGTCCGATTTATCCAAGCCAATATGATATTGATATTGATATTGATATTGATATTGATATTGGTATTGGCGATTATCATCTTAGTACTCCATTCACGGTGAAGTAATACTAATTTCTATTTTTAATGATTTCATTAGGAAAGGAGAATGACATGAAGATTATATCTAGCGCAATTCCAGTCATGTTATCTTATTTATTAGTGTCTTCAGCCTTTGCAGTTGAAGAAAATATTAATATAGAAAAACAGCCCGTTTTTTCTGCTGAATATAATATGGAAGTAAAAAATTCCTCTTTTTCTGAAAACAGCCTTATGATGGTTAAAAAAAGCACTGAATGTATGTACGATAGTGGTGCAGATCAGATAAATATTGAGTCTGGTAACCAGCAAAGTATTTACTTACAGGACAATGATAATTTATTTAGTGGTTGTACACGTATAACCAAACGGGTTGACTGGGCTGTTTCTAGTGGCTCTGTGAGTTGTACTTTAAGCTTTGAGCATGGATACGATTCAGGGTGGTATACACAAATTAAAGGGTGCTCAGATATAGTTAAGAGCGCTATTTGTAATGAAGATGCCAACTGCAATCAAATTAAAGTTTACGGAAGTGAATCGAATATAGATATAAATGTAGAATTCCTTGTTCGGTGAATACGGTAACTTTAAGTTTTATGCAACAAGGCGAGGAATCTCACTTTTTATATCTTGAGTTGGTTAAAAGGTTAAATGGAACAATCCTTCCCTTTAACCCAACCCCTTGATATTCCTTATTTCCGGCAGAGAACCGGAATTCCCATCCTATGCGGTAATTACGCAAAATCAACAAGTTATCTAAAGGTGGGGTTTCTCACCTTTAACTCTTCTACTGGTCAGGCATCCTTCCGTTTCAAACGGAAGCAGTGAAAGAATTAGGCACACAAGGCATTAAATATCAGCGAAATTTTTCGCTCATTCCGAATCAGTCAAATCTTCGTCCGATTAACCCGCCGAAAGCTGCGGGTTAAAATCCGACCAATATTGTATAACTCAAGCCTGAACCACCTGCGGCAACTGTAATGATTTCCGTTATGGTTGAATAGGACGTACTGATTTTCCCGATTTGAAATCGATAAATGCCTGGTTCACATCAAGCTGAAAGTCAGGGCGAATCCAACCCCCATAGGAAACTGCAATTAATTCATGTGCGAATGTGCCGGGTGACATTCCTCCATTGATAACATTGATTGCTTTCTGAGCAGACCCCAAATTCGGGGTCTGGAACGTTTTCAATAACTTAGCTTCGAGTTGCTTAATAAGTTCTTTGGCTTGCTTGGTTTCCAACCATTTGTTAGGCGTTTTGCTCTTACCTTCGCCATTGGCCTTGTGTAATGTGTTCAGGTTGTAGTGCCCGTATTCATCATCCTAAGAAATCTTAAGGTAAAAGCCTCTTTTGGCAGACCAATCAGGCAAATCACCCATCGCTAAATCCTAACAATTCTTAACATTAAAACCGTTTTACGGAGTATTGCAAACTCGTTCCGTACCTGTAACCTGCTGCGCAAACTCAGGCCACATCTGCGCAAGCAAGGTGCGCAAAGCAACAAACTGCGCAAAATGATACCCAAGAAAAGCCGGGGTATTCAGCCATTGCGCAGAATGAAACGGCTAAAACTGCGCAGTAAGAATCGACGGAAAACGCGGGTATTTAGAGGTAATTGTGTAACTGGAAGTTAAGGAATTCACTTATCAAAACTTATCACTTGAACGTTATCAATTGTTATCATTCCCTTAAGAAAACTTAGGATTCAGCCACCAGAAAAATGTTAGGAAATGTTAGGAAATGTTAGGATTCTGCTCTTTTTTATGGGCTGAAAAACTCAATCCATGCTCTTTTTATGGACTCTAAAATCATCAAAGAGTTAAGAAATATTAAGATTAAATGGCTGTCGCAACACGCCTTTTTATGTACATAAATCATCACCCCTAACGTGCCCGTTAATCATCAACGTTCACGTTATAGCTTCTCTATGATCGCCTGTCTGACGAACTCCGCACGATTGCCCCGTGTCACTCTGCTGCCTTTGATATGACTGTCTACGGCCGCAATAACGGACTGCTCACAGGTCACAATGAGCCTTGTTGTCGGTGTGCCATTAAAATAGCGGTTCGTCTGTTTCTTCGTGCTTTGTTGCATATACTCTCCTCGCGCGCGTACTTGGTCGTGTGCCCTGACGATAGCGGCAGGAACCTATCTATACTCTCCTCGCGCGCGTACTTGGTCACTAAATCATCATAGTTTGCCACTTCGGCTTATGTCTTTTCTAAAGTGCAAAAAAGCAGTGTGTCAGGTGTGTCAGTGTGCCAAGTTCGGTATAAAAAATAGACATTTACTTTTAAATCAAATACTTTGATGGGTATGATTTTTGACCGCCTGACACACTCAACTCTCGTTTTGACACACTTTTAGTTTGAGCTGACACACTTTTGATTTTTTTCTTTACTGCCATCCATGAAAAGCGAGTGTGTCAGATTCGATGAAAAGTGTGTCAGATATACCTAAAAGTGTGTCGAGAGTGTGTCAGCTTTTTAACTTAATATTCTTATAAATCAAATTAATGTTATTTTTTATACAGACCTGACACACTTGACACACTACTTTTTCCTCATTGTGTGAAGCGTTTATTCTTCTGGCTGGCAATCCTCCGGTGCATACATCAGCACATAAAACAGTGGGCGAGTTCCATCAACTGTTGGCTAGTGATAGGTCAGCATAGGTTCCCAAATTCATGGTTCTAGACTTTCCTGCCAATTTATATCTGAAGCGCCATGATGGGATTCGATCAATTTCTCTAAAGCGCAAATATAGCCCGTTACCGTCCGCTCTCCCTTCGAACTTCTCACCTGACTTTATCCACGCCCTAATCTCTTTATCTGTGAGCTTAGGCATTGTGCAATCTCCAATAAAAAAGTAGGGGTGTACCCAAAATGATTTTCTAAATGTGCCATGGGTACACCTTTGGGTACACGCTAATCATGCGCTATTGTGATTTGCTCTGCAATGCTCTGATAGTAAAAAAGCCAGTCAACACAAGGTGTATTCTGGCTTTATGATATGTTCTGCTATGTTATGAAACGTTACTCAATATTTTGGATCTGCTCGCGCATTTGCTCAATCAGTACTTTCAGCTCAATTGCAGAATTTGTCACATCCGCATTAATTGATTTTGAAGCCAATGTATTCGATTCGCGGTTAAATTCCTGCATCATAAAATCCAGTCGGCGGCCGACGGCTTCTTTTTTCATCAGGATATTACGTGTCTCTTTGACATGGGCATCCAGACGATCCAATTCTTCTGCCACATCAATACGTTGGGCTAATAAAATTAGCTCTTGCTCAAGGCGGTTATTATCTAACTGAATTTGTGCTTCTTCCAGCTTGGTCTGTAAGCGCTCGCGCTGCCATTGTAGAATTGCCGGCATTTGTTCTCGGACTCTAGTCACTTCCACAGTTACCGCATCCAAACGCTGCTCAATCAGTGTCTTGAGTGCTTGTCCTTCGGTTTCACGACTCTGGATAAAAGCATTCAGCGTCAGATCTAATTCTGCTAACAATTGTGCACTGATAGCATCTAAATCCTGCTCCTCGGCAGACATCACACCCGGCCAGCGTAAGATATCTACCGGATTAATTTCACCTTCATTACTTTTCTGTTTAACCCAGCTTGCTGCTTCAACCAGTTGTTTTGCCAGTTTTTCATTCAGGATCAAGGAATTTTGAGCAAAAGTATCTAACTCAAAACGCAGGTTACATTCCACTTTGCCGCGCGTCAGGCGGGAACGAATGCGCTCACGGATGACAGGTTCAAGGCTTCTGAATTGCTCTGGCAGGCGAATATAGGTTTCCAGGTAACGCTGATTGACAGAACGCAGTTCCCACGCTGCATTTCCCCAATCTCCCCTGATATCTCTCCGTGCAAAAGCAGTCATACTACGGATCATAATTCGTTCCCAATTTATAAAATGATGTGCGGATTATAGCGCTCTGTGTAGATGCAGGATAGGCATTCGCCGCTTTAGGCCGTATAATGCGCCCCTAAAATGTACGAACAACGGAGATCACACTATGAGCTTAGTAGGAAAGCGTCCAGCAGGAAGGTCAGCAGGGCAGGTGCGTCCTATTAAAATGACCCGTCATTACACCAAACATGCAGAAGGCTCTGTTCTGGTGGAATTTGGGGATACCAAAGTGTTATGTAATGCCTCCGTTGAAGAAGGAATTCCCCGTTTTTTGAAAGGCCAGGGACAAGGTTGGATCACCGCCGAATACGGCATGTTGCCACGGGCAACCAATAGCCGTAATGCGCGCGAAGCTGCTAAAGGCAAGCAAACGGGCCGTACGATGGAAATCCAACGCCTGATTGCACGTTCATTACGTGCTGCCATCGACTTAAAAAAGCTGGGTGAATTCACTATTACGCTGGATTGTGATGTGATTCAAGCGGATGGCGGTACTCGTACTGCGGCTATTTCTGGCGCTTGTGTGGCACTGGTCGATGCCCTAAATAAGCTAGTTGCAGAAGGCAAACTGAAAGAAAGCCCACTAAAAGCAATGGTTGCGGCAGTGTCTGTTGGCATCGTTGAGGGTGAAGGACGTTGTGATCTGGAATATATCGAAGACTCTGCGGCTGAAACTGACATGAATATCGTCATGATGGAAGATGGCAGAATGATTGAAGTGCAGGGTACGGCAGAAGGTGAACCGTTCAGCCATGATGAGTTGCTCTCATTGCTCTCATTGGCAAAAGAGGGATTGGATACGATTTTCAAAGCGCAGCGAGATGCGTTAGAACAAGATCCATTAAAATAATAAATAAATCAGGCGGCTGAAGAGTCGCCTTTTTTATGCCTGCAATAAATTTACCTGCAATATAGTAATGAATGACAAGAGATCAAAGAGGAGTAACCCCAATGAAAGCCTATCAGCGCGAATTTATTGAGCTGGCACTGAAAAGACAGGTACTGAAATTTGGCGAGTTTACGCTGAAATCTGGTCGCAAAAGCCCGTACTTTTTCAATGCGGGCCTGTTTAATACCGGACGTGACTTGGCGTTGATTGGTCGTTTCTATGCAGCAGCATTGCTAGATAGCAGAATGAAGTGCGATTTGCTGTTTGGACCGGCTTATAAGGGGATCCCGATTGCGACAACTACCGCAGTAGCATTGGCTGAACATCATGATATCGATATGCCTTATTGTTTTAACCGCAAAGAAGCTAAAGATCATGGTGAAGGTGGAGCGCTGGTTGGTAGCCCTCTGCGAGGTAATGTTGTGGTTGTGGATGATGTCATTACCGCAGGTACGGCGATTCGTGAGTCAATGGAAATCATTAAGCAGCACGGAGCAATGCTATCCGGTGTGATTTTGTGCCTGGATCGTCAGGAACGCGGGCGTGAAACGCTTTCAGCGATTCAAGAAGTCGAACGTGACTACCATTGCCAGGTTTTTTCCATCATTACTTTGAATGATTTGGTGAGTTATTTGCGCGAAAATCCAGAGATGCAATCTCATCTGGAAGCGGTAGAAGCTTATCGCAAAGAATACGGTATTTGATGGTCAGTAATCTGGGGTGAGTGAAAAAAAATCCCTCGCCCAAGATGGGCGGGGTGAGTAGTAGAAATGGCATCTATCTATATGGTAAGGATTGCGACAATGATGCCATTATTAAGTCACTTAGTAGTGAACTCAATGAGCCGGAACATATTAACACAACTCAATAAAAAATCCGCACGTTATCATTCACTGTATAAAGATATGAACTTACGATGCTGCGATAATCTATTGTAGTGGATTAGATTATTGCAGTTGGGTCAATATCAATGGCCAGCGTACTTCAAATTCAGTTGTCGGGCGATAGCGAAATTCAGAGCGAACAAAACGGGAGAGCATCCCCTCACAAAACGCCAGTAACTGTGATGCCAACACAGACTCGTCATAAGTGAATCCTCGCCCATCACGGATTTTTCTCTCTTTTAAAATTTGGCGAAGTTGCATTTCAATTCGCTCAAATAGCTGGTTGATGCGATTTTGCAATCTGTCTTGTTCGAACATTAGCGCATGGCCAGTCATAATACGGGTCAGCCCCGGATTCCTTTCTGCAAAACCCAAAAGCAGGACGAGGATTAACCGAATACGTGTGATGGTGTCTTTTTCATCTTGCAGGATCAGATTGATACGTGAAATTAAGGAATCTTCAATAAACTCAATCAAGCTGTCAAACATCCGGGTTTTGCTCGGAAAATGACGGTAAAGGGCTGCTTCAGAAACACCAACGTTTGCGGCAAGTTTTGCAGTCGTAATGCGTTGGCTGCCATCACTGGATTCCAGCATATGTGCCAGTGCCTGCAAGATTTCCTCACGTCTATTTTTCTTTTTTGTACGTTCTTTTTCTGCCATGTCTGCTAAGACCCCTGCTAAAACAGCAAAACAAATCCAGCTATTTTTTGCCACAACGTTATTGCTGTCAAAAGCGATTGTTGTCAAAAGCCATTGTTATCAAAAACATTGTGAGCAAAAAATATAAAAATCGGTTGACGGTATCAGGCCTTATGGAAAATTATTGACGACCGGAATGGCCAAATCCACCCATGCCGCGCTGGCTTGCCTCAAAATCTGCAACCAAATTAAATTCAGCCTGTACAACGGGCACAAAAACCATTTGGGCGATGCGTTCGCCTGGTTCGATGATGAAAGTTTTATCACCACGGTTCCAAACTGAAACCATCAATTGTCCCTGATAATCCGAATCGATAAGTCCCACCAAATTACCCAGAACAACGCCATGCTTGTGACCCAAACCAGAGCGGGGGAGAATAACTGCTGCCAATTGTTCATCTGCAATATGGATAGCAATCCCAGTTGGCAGAAGTTCAGTTTGGCCAGGAACCAGTTCCACTGCATTATCCAGACAAGCACGTAAATCTAAACCCGCAGAGCCAGGTGTAGCATAAGTCGGTAAAGGAAATTCTTGCCCGATGCGGGGATCAAGGATTTTAACGTCGATTTTTTTCATCATAGCGTTTGAGTATCTCGTCTAATAAGCGGTGGCTGAGTTGTAATTTACCACTGTGGGGTAACTGAACACTACCATCATGCCAGAATAGATGTAATGCGTTAGTATCACTGTTGAAACCGTGTCCGGCCAGGGATACGTCATTTGCGCAAATCAAGTCCAGATTCTTCTGCTTGAGTTTTCCGCGGGCGTATTCTTCCACATTCTGGGTTTCGGCTGCAAATCCAACGACAAATGGACGATTTTTTTCCATGGCCGCAACGCTCGCTACAATGTCAGGATTTTTCACCAGTGTAAATGTGATTTCATCACCCTGCTTTTTGATTTTCTCTGTTGAGATTTGCCTGAAACGATAGTCAGACACGGCAGCGCAACCGATAAAGATATGCTGTGAGGTTACGGTAGCTTGAACTTGTTCATACATTTCCAGTGCACTACTGACATCAATGCGTTTAACGCCTTGTGGTGTGGGTAAATTAACGGGGCCGGTAATTAATGTCACTTCAGCACCACGCTCTGCCGCGGCCTGTGCAATGGAAAAACCCATTTTACCGGAGCTATGATTGCTGATGAAACGGACGGGGTCCAAGGCTTCACGGGTTGGTCCTGCGGTAATAGCGATGTGTAGACCAGAAAGATTTTGCTCGGTGTTGAAATGTTGCATTGCCCGTTCGACGATAGTCATCGGTTCCAACATTCTCCCTGGCCCTACATCACCACATGCCTGGCTGCCTTCAGCGGGGCCCCAAATCAATACATTACGCTCTTTAAGTACGTTCAGGTTATGCTGGGTGGCCTGTGCACGGTACATTTGTTGGTTCATTGCGGGGGCAACAGCAATAGATGCAGCGGAAGCCAGGCAGATTGTGGTGACTAAATCATTCGCCATGCCTGCGGCCAGACGAGCCAGCAGATCAGCAGTAGCGGGCGCGAGAATAATTAAATCAGCCCATTTTGCCAGTTCGATATGCCCCATGGCGGCTTCGGCAGCGGGGTCCAGAAGATCATCTGAGACGGGATGACCAGATACTGCCTGTAAGGTCAGTGGAGTGATGAAAGCTTCTGCTGCGGGAGTCATGACAACGCGTACCTGGGCACCACGATCACGCAAACGGCGCACCAATTCGGCTGTTTTGTAAGCGGCGATCCCTCCGCTGATTCCAAGGACTATTTGTTTACCAGAAAGTTGTTTACCAGAAAGCGGATTATCAGAAAGTGGTTTGCCGGAAAATCCTGTCATTTTGATTGTCCAGATGTCAGTTGCAATTCCTTAAGATTCTATCACAAGAAAATATTGCGTTGAGAACCTTCCCTATTTAGACAGCCAAAAATGGCAAGTTTGCGAAGCGCTGCGCAAGCCTTGCAAGTCGAGCTGGCGGCGATTTTTTCATCATGGAATAGTAGGTGCGAAATGTAGGTGAGTGATGGCACCCATCGTTATGGGGGACTATAGGGCAAGGGAGTGGAACAAAGGATATTGAAGGGGGAGGAAATTATGGATTTAACGGTAATGGAAAGAAACGATGAATTGCATTTAAATCTTCTTCCCCGGGAGAAATTATTGGCTTATGGGGCTGTTTCCCTAACAGATGCGGAATTATTGGCTATCTTTTTACGTACAGGTTCCAGGGGGGTTCATGTCGTACAAATGGCAGAATATCTGCTGAAATCATTTGGTTCGCTTTATCACCTTCTATCTGCGGATTACGATGACTTTTGTGCACATAAAGGCATGGGACGATGCAAGTATGTCCAATTGCAGGCGATATCTGAACTGGCAAAACGATTTTTCTCCAGTCAATTTATCCATGAAGATATCATGAGCAGCCCCACGATAACCCAGAATTATTTGCAGGATTTATTATCCTGGCAAGATCGGGAGATATTTGTGGTACTGTTTTTAACTAACCAGAATAAAGTTATCTGCCATGATGAAATGTTTAAAGGAACGATAAACAAAGTTGAAGTTCACCCGCGTGAAATTGTGAAACAGGCGGTTAAAGTGAATGCCGCATCAATTATTCTTGCGCACAATCACCCTTCCGGCAATCCAGAACCTAGCTTGGCAGATAAATTGGTGACAGAAAAAATTATTGAGGCTTGTGACTTGGTTGGCGTTAAAGTTTTGGATCATATCGTTATTGGCAAGCAATCTTGTGTCTCATTTATGGAAAGAGGTTGGATTTGATACTGTTTTTTCGCGATACGATCAGATCTTAGTTGTTCGGGACTTGAGCATCAGCGAATGAGGGCGTATACTACGCCACCTTTGAGGATCTTGGGTTTGACGAGAAGAGCCTATCTCAGTAAGTTTTTTTACTGGGAAAATGTGAGTCTTTTCAGTGACGTTCTTTTCAGTAACCTCTTTTCAGTAAAGAAAGTTTGCTGAGATGGGCTCCTAAGCCTGACGAGGCGGTCACACCCAATACAAAGCTCGAGCTGATTTGATTTTTGGAGAATAGACATGTCCCGAGTCTGCCAAGTTACTGGCAAGCGTCCGGTGAGTGGTAACAACCGCTCCCACGCATTAAATGCGACTAAGCGTCGTTTTCTGCCTAACCTGCACTCTCACCGTTTCTGGGTTGAGTCTGAGAAACGTTTTGTAACTCTGCGTGTATCTGCTAAAGGTATGCGTGTGATTGACAAAAAAGGCATCGACACAGTTCTGGCCGAACTGCGTGCCCGTGGTGAGAAGTACTAAGGAGCTGAAAAATGGCTAAAGGTATTCGCGATAAAATCAAGCTAGTTTCTTCCGCTGGTACAGGTCACTTCTATACCACTACGAAGAACAAGCGTACTATGCCTGAAAAACTGGAAATGAAAAAATTCGATCCAGTTGTTCGTCAGCATGTTATGTACAAAGAAGCTAAAATTAAATAATTTTAGTGGATTATAAAAAGCCCAGCATTATGCTGGGCTTTTTTATATCTGTTGATAATGCCACTGTAGCTTATTTTAAATTGGGCTATGCGTGTAGACCTATGCATTGTTCAGTTATACTACCGTTTTTTTAATTATGAACCGTCAGGTGTAGCGCTAAAATGGTTAGAAAGACCTTGAATATCTTACATACAGAATCATCGTGTGGTTGGGGAGGGCAGGAAATTCGTATCCTGACAGAGTCTCAGGGCATGATACAGCGCGGACACCATGTGATTATCGTTTGTTGTCCAACTTCAACCCTTTACCGTGAAGCTCATCATTATGGTGTGTCTGTTGTGGCGCTCCCAATTGAAAAAAAACGTCTTTCTTGTCTTCGGGCAATGCGTCATTGGCTAAAAACAGAAGGTCGCCAGTTCGATGTAATCAATACCCATAGTTCTACTGATTCTTGGCTGGTGGCTGCGGCATGTGCCACATTAAAAGGTATGCCTCCGATAGTCCGAACCCGCCATGTTTCGACTCATGTTTCAAAATCCATTGCGACTCGTTGGCTGTATTTACACGCTGGTCAGCATATTGTGACAACCGGAGAAAAACTACGCCAATATTTGCATGTACATAATGATTATCCTCTATCTCATATGACCTCTGTGCCGACAGGGATCGATTTGTCACGTTTTCATCCTGAAAGTAAGTCCTCAAGTCGTCAGCGTATTGGCATCAAAGACAAGCCAACACTGGGCATTGTTGCCACAATGAGAACGTGGAAAGGCCATCGTTACCTGCTTGATAGTTGGAAAATTCTCCATCAACGTTATCCTGATTGGCAATTGCTGTTTGTGGGAGATGGTCCCCAAAGAAAGAATTTAGAGCCGCGAGTTCAGCAGGAAGGGCTGACAGAGAGTGTCATCTTTCTTGGTAATCGCCAGGATGTTCCTGATTGCTTAAATGCAATGGATATTTTTGCTCTACCTTCGTTTGGTAATGAAGGTGTACCTCAAGGCATCATGCAGGCAATGGCGTGTGGATTGCCTGTTGTCTCTACATCGGTGGGCGCGATTACAGAAGCTGTAATTGATGGCGATACAGGGTATATTATCGAACCTAAAAATGTCGAACAATTAACAGAAAGATTAGATTTATTAATTCATGATGCAGGGCTACGTTTACAAATGGGAGAGGCTTCACTGCGACGGGCAATTCACTTATTTGGCATGGATAATATGTCAGAAAAAATGGAGTCTATTTTTTATTCCAGTATAGAAAGCAAGCGGTAATGTTTTGTTTATATTATTTTTATCTGTATTGGCAGAGTAATCTATGCTTTTTATTAACTATTTGAAATATCATTAGCTTTATTTTTGTATGCCTATTGTGCTTATTAACCGTAAATAGAACAGTGACTCACTTTACTGTATAGTACCTTAAGTGCTCCAATCTTTGGATTGATAATTTAATATTCATTATTATGCAACCCCAAAATATTCTAATCATCAATATTGCCCGTTTTGGTGACACCTTGCTAATAACTCCGGTTATTCGTGCCCTGAAAGAAAAATGGCCGGAGGCAAATATTGATATATTTGTGCATAAAAAAACAAAAGAAATCCTTGAAAATATCGATTTAATTAATCAATTGAAAGATTTTTCAAAAGGCAAGGCTAAATGGTGTGGCTGGTTTTCTCGTCGGCACTATGATCTGGCATTAGTCTATGGCCAGGATAAATCCCTATTGCAGTATGCCAAACGTGTAGCAAATTTGGCCGTTTATTTTTCGGATATCTCTGGTAAAAAACCAAATGAGTATGCTATAGCAAGGCCTAGAGAACTTATGCCTGCCCAACAGGAAAGGGCGCTGTTAATCGATTCACTTGGGGTTGAAGTGAGTAATTGGCGTTTGCAGTATAATGTAAGCCTGTATGAAGCGGAGTACGCCAGAGATTTTCTTCAACGGCAAGGGATAGAACGACAATTAAGAATCGGTTTTCAGTTACAGAGTTTTCCGGCAAAAGCCTATCGTGATTGGCCTGTAGAACATTTTTACGAATTAGCTCAACATATTTATCGTGATTATCCGCAGGCGCATATTTTGCTGTTAGGCAGTAAAGATGGTGAAGACAGTGCGCGAATGCTGGCTGAGAAATTGGGCACAAACAGATGCTCATCATTGGCGGGTAAGACTACGATGCGGCAAAATGCGGCAATCATGAGTCAACTTAATTTGTATGTGGGCGTTGATACTGGAACAACTCATCTGGCTGGGGCCTTGGGAATACCAATGGTTGCTCTGTATCACTGCTTTCACCCAGGGCGTTTTCTCGCACCTCAACAACATCCAAAATTAGTGGTAATTGAACATCCTGTAGATTATCGACAGGCAACTCGTCAAGATACAATGTCAGCAATATCGGTAGATCAAGTCTGGCATTCTGTTCAGTACTTGCTGAAAAATGAATGAAAGGATAATTAACCCAATGAAGATAGGATTTATCGATGTTACTGTTACCATGTCGTACGGCGGCATTCAAACCGCTGTTTGGGCGTTAGCCAAGTCGCTGACAGATGCGGGGCATGAAGTCCATATTTTCGGTGGTACTGGCGATATTCGGCCTGCATTAGGCGAAAGAAATATCCATATTCATACTTTTCCATTTATTCCCAGAGAACGCGTGCTTAACATTGGACGCCGCTTCCAACGTATTGTTGAACGTTATTCTTTTGCCCGTCATGCCCGTGCAACAGTTATTGCTGAAAATTTTGATTGGGTGATTTTGACCAAGCCTTTTGATTTTTTCTGGCCCAGAATGATGCCTGAAACATCCCATACCCAGTTTTGCTACATGAGTGGTGGAACCAGTTTTTTTAAAGGGGATCGGATATTGGGTAAAAAAATATCTGCATGGGTTGCATGTAGCCATTTTAATGCCTGGCAGATTCAGCATCATTTCAAGCAATTTCCGAGCGTCATCTATAATGGGGTAGATATCGATAAATTCAAACCATCTGGCTCGGATGTCCGAACTCGATTAGGTATCAATGAGAAAACGTTTCTGTTAACGTTTGCTGGCAGGTTGGTTGGTTGGAAAGGCATGAAAGTCGCCATTGATGCAATGGCTTTGTTGCGGAACAAGGATGTAAAATTATTGATTATTGGTGAAGGTGAAGATTTGAAATCGCTTAAAAAGCGGGTTTCTGCTTTGCAGTTAGAAAAATCCGTCATTTTTCATCCTCCAGTTGGTCATGATCAATTACCTGAATTTTATGCGGCGGGTGATGCCGGTGTTTTCCCCAGTATTGGTGATGAGGCATTTGGTATTACTATTGCTGAAGCGATGGCATGTGGACGTCCTGTGATTGCCAGCTATATTGGCGGAATACCGGAAGTGGTTGGTAATGAAGGCCGTGCTGGTATTTTGGTGACACCGGGTGATGCTATGGCCATTGCTGAGGCGGTAAATCATCTTTTATCTTTGCCGGATAGAGGAGAAAAGATGGGGAAATCTGCCCGCCAGAGAATTGAAACGATGTACACCTGGCAACATTCTGCTAGCCGTTTATTGAACGCCATAAAAAATAATGAAAATTGCGTATATTGATCCTTATCCTGTGCCTGATTATCGGGTTGCGTCACTACAAATTTTGCAGAATGTAGACGCTTTTGCTCGTCAGGGGCATAGTGTTTTCCTGATTACGCCAAAAGGCCAAAGCCAAGTTGAGGAAATTCTTGGCAGGTCATTGCCGCCTTCTGTGGAGTTAATCGCCCTGCACGATATACGCAGAAAATGGTATTTCCCGCTAAATACTCAGAAACTGTTTTATTTGCAGGTTTCGCGCTGGCTTAAAGAGCATCAAGTTGATGCCCTTTTTACCCGCAATATTAAAATGGCGAATTACCTGCTGTGTAATCATTCGGATATTCCTCATTTCTTTGAAAGCCATGAAGTATTTTCTCAATCGTTTAGAGAATCCCATGATTTGCTCAATCGTAGCAACCAACGTAAATATCATAAACTGAGAAAACTTGAACAGCAGGTTTATGCTAGCTCTAAGGTTGTTTTTGCCCTGACTTCACTATTACGAGAAGATATTTATAAGCAATACGGTGTCAAAACACCGATTGTTGTGGCCCCCGATGGGGTTGATATGCTGGCGGTTGAATCTGCTAAGCAGATGCTTGCCGGCAGCGATTACAACAGTATGCTTCCTAAAAAAGTACTTTATTTGGGGAGTTTACATCGTTGGAAAGGTATCCCAACGGTAATGAAAGCCATGTCTTACCTGGATAACGTTGAACTGAACATTGCTGGTGGTACCACTGAACAAATTGAGCGATTGCGACAGACTGCTGAACAGATTGGTGTAAGTGATAAAATTAATTTCCTTGGTTTTGTCCAACCCAGAAAACGCTTTCAGGTTATTGCTGATAGTGATATTTGTGTTCTGCCATTGACGAAAACCAATATTGGCAGTCGCTATACCTCTCCTCTCAAGCTGTTTGAATATATGGCTATGGGTAAGCCTGTAGTTATTTCTGATTTCCCTTCCATTCGTGATGCTGTTGATGAAAATGCGGTAAATTTTGCTGATAGTGAAAATCCAGCGAGTTTTGCTGAACAGATTCAATGGCTGATTAATCATCCCGCTGAAATGATGGCGAAAGTTGACTATTCTCAACGGCTGGTTGCAGAACGTTTTAATTGGGATCAGCGTGCGAAGTTAATTATGGGCGTGATAGCGGAAATATTGTCTCAGTGAGTGTCTCTCCCTGTTATCTCAATCAAATCTGACTGCAAATGATACATGAAAACGGTATTGTAATCTGCTTAGATGCAATATTCTCAGAAACAATATCGTAGATAACTTATTCAAGGAGTAGGTATGCCGGAGCTACCAGAGGTGGAAACCAGTCGAAGGGGGATTGAACCTCACTTGGTTGGTAATGTGATTCAATATGCTGAGGTCAGGAATTCACGTTTGCGCTGGCCTGTTTCCGAGCAAATCATGACGCTTTCAGACCGGCCAGTGTTGAGTGTTCAACGGCGGGCAAAATACTTATTGCTTGAGTTGCCGGAAGGCTGGATTATTATCCACTTGGGAATGTCTGGCAGTTTGCGTGTCTTGTTGGATGAACAACCGCCGGCAAAGCATGATCATGTCGATTTGGTTATGACTGATGGCAAAATTCTCCGGTATACCGATCCCCGACGTTTTGGTGCGTGGTTATGGAGTGACAATCTCGAAGAGTGCTCCGTACTGGCTCATTTAGGTCCTGAGCCTCTTTCTGACCAGTTTGATGGCGAGTATCTTTACACTGTTTCTCGCAACAAAAAAGCGGCTATCAAATCTTGGTTGATGGATAACAAAGTTGTTGTTGGTGTTGGGAATATCTATGCCAACGAAGCGTTGTTCGTTGCACATATCTTGCCTGAACGTCCCGTGAATTCATTAACGCAGCAAGAAGCCTATCTATTGGCCGATATAATCAAACAGATTTTACGTCGTTCCATTGAGCAAGGCGGAACGACACTGAAGGATTTTCTGCAATCTGATGGCAAACCGGGATATTTTGCTCAGGAGTTGTTTGTCTACGGCAAGAAAGGTGAACTTTGTCCGCTATGCGGTGAGAAAATCGAGTGTGTAAAATTGGGGCAACGCAGTACCTTTTTCTGTCGTCAGTGCCAGCATTAAACGGATTGGGGGCAGAGGATAATTGCCCCGCATAAGGTATTATTTACCCAATTTCTTTAGCATTGCCTGTGCAACTGGCTCTGACAGGAAGGATGAAACGTCGCCATCATGGCGAGCAACATCCTTGATTAAGGATGATGAGACAAACGACAGGGTTTGGGAAGGCAATAAAAAGACACTTTCCAGCTCAGGCATAAAATGTCGATTCATATTGGCAAGTTGCCATTCATATTCAAAATCAGAAACAGAACGAACTCCGCGGATTAAGATGTTAGCCTGCTGTTTTTTGGCAAAATTAACCATCAGTTCGCTAAACCCAACCACATCGACATTTTCCAGATGAGCGGTGGCTTCTTTTGCCAACGTGACACGCTCTTCCAAACTGAACATGGGACTTTTTCTATCACTATTAGCGATAGCCAATAAAACATGGTCAAACATGTTTGCGGCGCGAGTAACAATATCAAGATGACCGTAAGTGATAGGGTCAAAGGTGCCGGGATAAATCGCTTTTCTTTTCATCGTTGTTTTTACCCTTTGTTTGAATCATTTCCCAAAGTGCAGTGTATTTGTTGAATGTATACTGGGCGTTTACAATTGCCAATATCAGGCCTTGCTTACCATCCAAAAAACCTGCCCTTAATAGCCAGGTTTTGAGAAATGCGCCCAGCGTATGGCTGATTATAGAAAAATAACGGATTTTTTTGCCTTGCTCGTAGTGATGTTTCGCCCACTCTCTTGCATAATTTAATTGTTTTTGCTGGAACTCCATCAGGTTACGGCAGGTCAAGTGACGCAGATCCCCCCTTAGTGTCACGATAGATACGCCTTGAGTATCAAGGGATTCGTGAACCTGATTGTTGTTGTATTGGTAACGTTCACGGCAATAAAGGCGAATAACCCTATCAGGATACCAGCCACTGTGTTTCATGAATCGCCCCATAAACAGATTGAGGCGTGCGCAGCTATAGACTTTATTGTCATCAGGATTTGCCAGGACTTGTTCAATGGACGCTTTTAGTTCTGGCGTTACGCGTTCATCGGCATCAATCATAAAGATGTAATCACCGCTGGCATAGGATTGCGCGAGCTGCCGTTGCCGCCCGAAGCCAGGCCATTGGGTATTTGAGTAGACTTTTACCCCCATTTCGCTGGCTATTTGGCAAGTTGTATCGGTGCTGCCGGAATCCAGGACGATGATTTCATCCGCCCAATTCACAGAAAGCAGACAATCTGCAATCACATCAGCGGCATTTTTGGTGATCATGACAACGGACAGGCGTTTTTTGGCAATCATCAATGTCTCCTTGGAGGGAGGTAAGGTTCCAGTAATTTTAGCAAGCGTTGAAGAGCACCTTGGTTTTCATGCAGGACTTCTGCGGCGTGGTGGCCGTAATAGCGTCGGTAATCTTCGTCTGTCAGCAGGCTATTGATAGCTGAACTTAATGATTGGCTATCCGTAACAGTAATCAATCCATCCGCTTTATGCAGCTTGGCACAAATATCTTTAAAGTTGAATGTGTGTGGACCCATGATAACAGGAATAGCATGGGCAGCCGCTTCCAGCGGGTTATGTCCTCCGCGTTCTATCAGGCTCCCTCCGACAAAAGCCAGATCAGCGATACCATACAGGAGCATCAATTCGCCCATCGTATCGCCAATAACCACTTGCACATTAGCGTCAGGAATAGTGTTAGCACTGCGTAAAATCGCGTTTAATCCCGCTTTTTGGGTTAACTCGGCGGCTTTAGCAAAACGTTCAGGATGGCGGGGCACCAGAATTAACAGCAAATCAGGAAATTGTTTAAGCAGTTTGCAATGAGCATCCAGGATAATCGTCTCTTCTCCATCATGGGTACTGGTTGCTATCCATACAGGGCGGTGCGGTGCCCATTGGCGGCGCAATGTGACGGCTTTTGCCGCGAGTTCTGGTGTAACAGAAATATCGAACTTAAGGCTACCCGTTACAGAGAGTTGAGAGCGTCTTAATCCTAATTCGATAAAGCGTTCACCATCTTCCTGATTTTGTGCGGCAATCAACGTGATTTTATTTAAAATGGTTTTAATAAAGCTGCCAATTTTCTGGTATCCCGCTGCTGATCGGGCTGATAGCCTCGCGTTGGCGATAACCAGTGGGATTTCCCGTTGGTGTAACTGAGTAATCAGGTTTGGCCATAGTTCAGTTTCCATAATGATCACTAGCTTGGGATTTACGCGATCAAGAAAACGTCTCATTGATCCTGGCAGATCATAGGGAAGGTATACATGGTTAACATCATTGCCCAGAGCAGACAGAACCCTTTCAGAACCTGTCGGTGTCATGGTTGTTATAGTAATGGGCAAAAAAGGGTAATGGTGCCGTAAGATCCGTACGAGCGGAATGGCAGCTAATGTCTCTCCAACAGAAACGGAATGCAGTAAGATCCCACCTGGGGCCACCTTTTTAGCGCAGAAGCCATAGCGTTCTCCCCAGCGTTTGCGGTACGCAGGGGATTTGCGGCTGCGCAGCAGCAGACGTAACCAGATAATTGGTTGGATAAGGTAGAGAAGTACCTGATATAAGCGAAGCAACATTCTATCAAATTCACTGACATAGACTGCGGTTATAGTACCACATTGGCTTGAAGAAAGTGTGTAAAATGCAGTTTCCCTTGAACCATAGTTTGGTGTTCTGTCTGCTATTTTTCTATTAATTCAATATATTGCTTTTGTATATTGTTTGCCTCAAATTTTTCATACAGTTCATCTGTAATTTGAGGGGGCATATTGTAAGCAAGCTGTATTTTTTCTGCCAAAGAATTTGCGTCTAGTTTAGACAGATAGTTTTTCAATTGGCCCGTCATTATCTCCCTAACGCCACCAGGGCAATCTGTACTGACGATAGGAATATGGCAAATTAATGCTTCGATTAATACTGTCGGTAATCCTTCACTGTCTGAACTTATAACAACCGCTCTTGCTCCATTGATAATGGGATGTGGATTGGAGTGGAAGCCAGCCAAAATGGCTTTATCATTTAACCCGTACTTATCAATTTTTACTTTAAGGTGTTCTTCTATTTCTTTGGAACCTTGGCCTACAATAATTAGTTTGCATGGGAGATTTGCCTTTGCAAAGGCATCTATTAATCGGTCTTGACGTTTTACTTGATGTAAGCGCCCGACATGCAAAATGTAATCCAAACCATGATAAGGATTGATTTCTGATGCCTGCGCTTTTATTTTCTCAAAATAAAAGGGATTATAGATGGTTTTTATCTGGTTGGGCTTTATCCCAATATTGCTTAGTAAATCGTTGCTAACAGCCTCGGAAACGCAGATAACTTTTTTATTTTCATAAACTTTCTTTATCTTTTCCTTTTTTATCCAATAAGAAAAGCCACTTTTATTGCTTAAGTATGATTGAGAAAAAATGCCGTGAATACAATGCCATACATTACAGTTTTTCAGGGCTTTGGATTTAACTACGATACGGTCGGTTTTATGTAGATTAGATATGACAAGTGCAGGTTTACCTTTTTGTTGGAAAAGCTTAAATAAAACTTTATCCATTGCTTTAGCTCTGCGGTTTATCTCATTGAGTTTTCTTAGTAGCCCTCTATAGTCATCAGGGCTGACGATGTAATGAATATCTTCTGGGATGGTGTAATCCAATTGAGCATTGAGTGAAAGCAAGGAAATTTGGTAGTTTGATTTACTCAAACCAGCCGCAAGACGAAGGGTAACATTTTCAGCTCCTCCTCCGGGTAATCCATCGATAATAAAAAGGATATGTTCTTTCACTATATTAAAACTCTTTGATAAAGATCAATTAATTGTTTGGATAAATTTTCAGGTGTTGCAGTGATTATCTGGTTTCTGGCGGCAATAGATATATCTGTTCCGAATATGTTATCAGGGATGCCATAAACAGAATCCCTCAATTTTTCAATATCTAATGCATCACAGATAAAACCATTCTTCCCTTCGATGATGAATTCAGCTCCCCCACATGTTGTGCTAGTAATAACGGGTAAACCGCATGCCATAGCTTCGAGGATAACATTAGGAAATGGATCATATAGTGTCGGCAGTAGCAAAGCGTCAGACAATTGATAAAAGGGCAATGTATTTTTTTGTAATCCCATAAAACGGATGCGATGAGTACACCCTAACGTATTTGCAAGCGCCTGATACTTTTTCTGCTCTTTGTCTTTGCCAATAACTAATAGATAGCTATCTGTTTTTGCGACGGCTTGGATTGCCGCAGATAATCCTTTTCGCTCAAAACCAGAACCAACATAAACTAAGCATCTTGTTGTCGCGGGAATTTGATATTGTTGCCTAAGTTGTAGGCGGGTTTGCTCATCAGCAGGAAAAAACTTTGTGTTATCAATTGAATTATATATAACAGCGATTTTATCTTCGGCTACACCAAATTCTTCGATAATTTCCCTTTTTACCATTTCAGCATTACAAATCACTTTCTTTAAGGCTGGATCTGCATACATTTCTGCCTCAGCATTTATAACATAGCTGTGATACCGATCATTTAACAACCAGCGTGCTTTCCATGTTGGCAAGATACGGGTTCGTTGATGTAACCAGCGCTTATGAACGCCATCTCCGGCTCGATAAATATCACAGCCAGCAATGCGTTCATGGCTTTGAACCAAATCAAATTGTGTTTTTTGCCATAATTTCCGTGCTGATTTGGCAAAACCTCTTTCGCGGCTAATTCTTCCATATTTAATGGGATCACATAGGTGGATATGCCAATTGGGGCTACTTGTACCTTGCCAAGAACGTGTAATGACATTCAGCTCAAGTTGCTGGTGCTCTAGTGCTTCCAGGGCTCTTGAAATAAAACGTTCAGCGCCTCCATCTGGACGATACTTTTGACGGACAATGGCTAAACGTAATGGTTTCATTAAATATATTTCCTTGCTGCTGAAATGATGGCATCTGTGGGTATCAGATCTAAATAGCGTTCGTTTGTACAAGTTTTTATATCATCTGGGTGTGGAATATTGCCATAATCGCCAGCCCAAATCACCTCACCAACAGATTGCCAGGGTTTCCAAAATGTCAGTTTGGATGGACCGAACAATGCAATGCAGGGCGTTTTCAGGGCAGCAGCCATATGCATTGGTACTGAGTCTACACCAATGAATAATTTAGCATGATCAATCAAAGCGGCAAGTTTGGGTAATGTTAACTTTCCTGCCAGCGAAAGAATGTTCTTTTTATCGTAAGGGCAGTGTGACAAGATGGTGGTTACCATTTCCAATTCCTTTTGGTCTGGTCCAGAAGTAATGATAATACTATGCCCATCTTTTTGTAGCGCAGTAATCACTTGCGCCATTTTTTTTTCATCCCAACACTTAAAAAACCATCGAGATGTAGGTTGAACAACGACATATCTTTCTGAAAATCCATACTTAGAAAGTGTTTGCTTTATCCATTTTAAATCGTCTTCACTATAACTCATTGTCACTTTTGTGATAATTGAATTAAGCTGCAATGGCTTTAGGATAGAAAGATTTTGTTCTACTGTATGTAATAAATCATGGTTATCTGTTGGTATAATCTCAGTATGACAAAAACGCCATTTCCAATTTTGTCGTTTAGGAAAGTTAAAAGCCAATCGAATTGGTGCACCAGTAAAACGGGAAATAAATGCGCTTCTCCACTGGTCGGCAAGGTTGATTACTAAATCGTAATGCTGCTGTTTCAATGTCTTAAGTAGGCTCCACTCATATAATAATTTCTTCCTCGTGCCTAGTTGCTTCCACGCGCGGTCTATAGAAAAAATACGGGAAATCTCTGCTGAATTTTCCAGCATCGGTAAGGTTTCTTGATAAAGGAGAACATCAATTTTTGCATCTAGATAGTGGCGAGTTAGTGAGCTGATCACCGGAGTTATCAGTAACATATCTCCATGATGTTGCAATTTAATCACCAGAATGCGTTTGATTTTATTCTTTTTTGGGATCATTTGTTGAGTTCTTTAGCATATCAGGGTCATATGGTGATCTTAATGTAAAAATTATAGTGTGGCATCTTTAAGTACACCAACCAAGAATGACACTGGATAGAGTGTATGTTCAATCAGATAGAATAGGATCAGACAGATAATTAGTATTCTCTAATTGCGCTCTTTGTTTGCTATGCGTACCATTAGGACAATTATCATTGTCACATTTTGGTGCATATCAATGACATTACCCGCTTTTATTATCACGATCGACACCGAAGGTGATGATCTATGGAAAAATAGTGGCCAAATCTCAACAAAAAACACGCGTTATTTGCCAAGATTTCAGAATCTCTGTGAGCGTTTTGGCTTCAAACCCGTTTGGTTAACTAACTATGAAATGGTAATGGATGATGGTTATATCGAATTTGCCAAGGATGTGATAGCCAGAAATACGGGTGAAATCGGTATGCATTTACATGCCTGGAATAGCCCACCTATTGTTCCTCTTACTGACGATGATATGCACTATAAGCCGTATCTGATTGAGTATCCTAAAGATCAAATTAAAGAAAAAGTTGGTTTAATGACCAATCTTTTGGAAGATAAACTTCAAACTAAGATGCTGAGCCATCGTGCTGGTCGTTGGGCATTTAATGAGTATTATGCACAATTATTAGTGGAGTATGGGTATCAAGTAGATTGTTCTGTTACACCAAAAGTTAATTGGAACTTTACCAAGGGGGATCCTGATGGGAATGGTGGAACAGATTATAGCAGTTTTCCTGATCATGCTTATTTTATGGATTTACAGGATATTTCCAAAGAAGGAGATTCTTCGTTATTACAAGTACCGATGAGTATTCAATATAAGCACTCTGTAGTTATGAATTTCATTAAGCAGAAATATGATCGATTAAGAGGAAAAAAGCGTTCTCCGTCGGTTAATTGGCTAAGACCAAAAGGCGGGAATTTGGCGCAGATGAAAACTGTTGTCCAAAAAACGTTGGCATCTGGCAATGATTATGTTGAATTTATGCTGCATTCTTCTGAATTTATGCCGGGAGGGAGTCCAACTTTCCAGAATGAAGAACAAATTGAGCAGCTTTATCAGGACTTGGAAGGGTTGTTTGTGTTTTTGCAGCCTTTGGTACAGGGGATGACATTGGCTGAGTATTATAGATTGAAATGTAAACAATGAATCAATTCTGTATTTCTCTATTGGGGAGGGGCCGCTCGTTGTTCAGAATATAAGTATGCTCTGTAGAATGGTGTATTGATTATGGAAAATAGAATGAATATTTTATTAAAATTACTTAACATAGCATATTGAAAATTATTTTTTATAATTTAAGATATTATCTTAAATTAATAAATATTAATAATAATGATAAAACTGAACCTTTTGATTGGAATTTGTGCAAGGGTTTTATAAGGTGATCTACTATTGTGAGTTGCTGTTTATTAAGAATAGTTAATTGGGAAATACTTAGTGAAGAAAAATAAAAAATTTGCAACATTGAGATCTTGGAATCGTAAACGAAATTATTTAATGAAAGATGCAAGATATTATACAAGATTACTTATTGCCAAATTGATTTATGATAAAAGGGGAAAAAATATTTTTGATATTGATACCATAAAAACAGTGTTGCTATTACGCAATGAGGGAAAAATAGGTGATATAATAGTTGATACTATCTTGATAAGAGAGTTGAATAGGTCAGGTTACCAAGTTGATGTTGTGGGAACTAAAAGTAACTGCGCTATATTAAAACACAATCCTTATGTTAGAAATATTTACCTCGCTGAAGATATTGATTTAACGTCTTTCATGGAAGATTATTATCATAATATACCATTTGAAACTATAAATAAACTAAAAAATAATCATTATGATCTTATAGTTGATCCATCTTTATTTAAAACTCCTATTCACAGACTAAGTTTATTTAAACAAATAAATGCTAAGAATATAATTGGATTTAATAAAAAACAATGGATAAATCATTATAATCAAAAAATATTTTTTGATTATAATGAAAGCCATATAAAATTTTCATATGAATCAGTAATGGATTGTTTGAATATAAGTATTACTGATTTTAGTTATGATTTATATTATCCATATGAAATAGATATTGAAACTAAAAAGCTTATTGATGATTTAAAGGTTAATTCGGAAAAAATTATTATCATAAATCCATTTGCAGGAAATATAGACCGTTGTCTATCTATTTGTCAATTAAAAAGAATAACGGAAAAGTTAAGTGATATTTATGATAATATCAAGATGATTTTTTTAGATCATGAAAACATCATTGATATGTCTGAGTTTGATGGGGTGTATAGATACCAGTCCGAGTCATTATATCATACTATTTCCCTGATTTCTCAGGCTGATCTTATAATATCACCGGATACGTCTATTGTTCATATATCCGCTGCATATAAAAAACCACTAGTTGCAATCTATCAGGATATTGAATCAAATAAAACATTATGGGGGCCTGGTTATGATGAAGCAATTCAAATATTAGCTAAAAATGGAAGATTACAAGAAAATAAAGATATTGATGAATTGATCATTGAATCTGTAAAGAAAATATTTCAGTCCTAATGAATTACCCCAGTATGTTTTTTCTCGGCTTACTGGGGCTATGAAAATTCAATCTCAGGGTATTATATATATTTATGTTTAAATTTTATTATCATAAAATATATTATGGTATAATAAAGATATATTGAGTTATTGTTAGATTTATAATTATAAACATCCTAGTCATTATATAAATAGGTTAACTTTATTGATATATTGTTTGCTAGTATATTGTCCCGTTATTTTTAATGAGTTATTTAACAAATTTTGAATTTTTTAGTGGAGATACTTTCTATGGAAACTGCAAAAGCGCTTTTTTCAGGATGGAAAGAATGCAATTTTGAACAGTATAAAGAAGCACATACTCTTTTTGGTGGATGTACATTAGCACATCCCGATATTATAGCTTTTTTGGATAAGCATCTTGATGAGCAGTTTTGCTTTTATATCAAGAAAACAGAGTCTGCAATTCAAGGTGCTTATTTTTCTTTGAAAAACAATAAATTGATTGAAAAAATGCAAGCCAGGTACCCCGTTTCATATGATGAAATTATTTTTCCTATTGCAGCGGATGCAAAACTGTTTTTACCTGTAAAATCAAAAAGATTATCTGTAATCCACAAAAATAATTTTATTAATACCAGCTTTCATTCCTTATTGAGTAAACGAAAAGTTTGCCTAATCAAAGACAGTTTTTCTTATAAAACTCGCCGTAATCGTAGTAACGAAATCAACAAATTTAGGCGTGCGGGAGGAGAAATCCGTCCTTCAAGTGGATTCAGTGCAGAAGAATTGGTGGATATTTATATCGATCTATACCAAAAGCGTTGGGATTATAGTCATTCTGAAGAGCAAAAAAAGCATCTCCTTGAGATATATACTGAGCTTCGTGAGCATATATTTGGCAATGTGTTGCTGATTAACGGCAAACCTTGTGCTTACGATCTTGTCTTGTGGGCCGACAGTCCAAAATGGGTTTCTTTTGATGCCATTAATGGTGGTTACGATCCTGAATATGCTCATCTTAGTGTTGGTAGTATCTTGATGTGGGTGAATACCCAAGAAGCAAAGGCATTATGCCAGCAGCAAGACAAAACGATGCGCTACTCATTGGGTAATCCTACTCTTGAATACAAAAATCGTTGGTGTGAAACATTGCCACTAGGCAAAGTGATTTTTTAACGTGTCCAACAAGAGCAGCATAACTTCTTCTGGAGTAATACCTCGCATCGTATTATCCGTCGATTTTAGGGGATGTTGCTCTTTACCATATCCACCAATTAAGCCAGGATCAGTCGGCCCAAATAGCGTGATATTGGGTCGATCAAGTGCCGCTGTAAGATGGCTTAATCCTGTGTCAACGGAAACTACGGCTTGCGCCCCTGCGAGAACGTGTGCAACTTCAGCCAGAGTCAGTTTTGGCAGAATATCAACATGGGAAAACCCTTCTGACAACCTTAATGCCCGCTGATATTCATGCTCGGTACCCCAGGGCAATTTGATGCGCATACCCGTTGCCTGGATATCTGCGATAAGCTGCCGCCAATGATTTTCAGGCCAATGTTTTTCATCACGTGTTGTTGCATGGAGGAAAACGAGATAGTGGTTTTGGTTACTGGTTTTTTGGTGCAAAAAATGGCGGGCGATGGCGTAATCACCTTGCCCTGACGGTTTTTTATAGCCCAAACTATCAGCAAATAAAGCTCGAATGCGTTCAACCGCATGCTGTTGCTTGCTGACAGCATGACAATGATCATAGAAAAAACTGGCAATGGGTTCACGGATACTTTTTCTGTCGTAACCATGCTTTGGGCCATGTGCTAATCGGGTTACCAAAAAAGCACTTTTTAACAGGCCTTGTGCATCAATGACAGCATCATATTGGTGTTGTTGCAGTTGTTGCCGGAACAGCGCTCGTTCTTCACGAATATCTTTTCTGAACCAATTTTTTCGCCAACGGCGAATAGCCACGGGGATCACATTTCCGACAGCATTGTGCCACGTTGGAATTTGGGCAAACCCTTCTTCCACTACCCAATCAAATTGAATGTCAGGAAACTGCTGTTTTGCATCAGTTAATGCTGGCAGAGTATGTAATACATCCCCCATCGAAGACGTTTTTACCAATAAAACACGCATTAATTTTGGCTCTCCGCCTGCAACAGTTTTTCTAATGAAGATAGAACTATTTCAGGTTGAATATCGATCAAACTTTGGTGATAGCCGCCGTCGCTATCGCCTTTTCTGATTTTGTGATAGCCCGTCATCAGGCGGATCACTTCGGCCTTATTCGATAGTGGTGGGGTAAAATCTGGGCTACTTGGCCCGTATAATGCCACCAGAGGACGGTTTAAGGCCGCCGCGACATGCATCAAACCTGAGTCGTTTGTGACGATAGCATCACAAGCTGCGATGACATTTACCGCTTGTTCAAGCGAGGTTTTTCCTGCCAGATTGAGACAATTTTCGCGGGCATCATTGCTTAAAAGAGTGCGAATATCTTCACCTGCTTGATAATCTTTGTCAGAACCAAACAGTAAAACTTGATAGCCTTTTTGGGTAATTAACTGTTCAGCGAGGGCGGCATAGTGATAGTGTGGCCAGCGTTTGGCTGGGCCGAATTCGGCACCTGGACAGAAGCCAATAATAGGGCGGTGATCAGCAATATTGAAGGCTGAGGTTGATTCTGCAATATCTTCGTCATTGACATTTAATCGCGGCCATAACAAAGGTTGTGGAAGATCATCGGCGCTGCGCATGTTTTTCCCTTCATACGCGAGAGCGGCATAGCGTTGAACCATGAGTGGAAAAGCACTCTTATTCAGGACTCGGGTGTCATTTAGCAGTCCGTAACGCATCTCACCGCGCCAGCCAGTACGTAGCGGGATATTTGCGAAGAAAGGGACCAGCGCAGATTTGAATGAGTTGGGCAATACATAAGCACGATCGTATCTATTTTCACGCAATGCCAGACCAAGACGTCGGCGCTCACCCAACGCAAGGGCACCATGACCAAGCGACATGGCTAATGCCTGATGTACTTCAGGCATTTTTGCCAGTAATGGTCGGCACCATGCTGGTGCCATCACATCAATTTCTGCATTGGGGTACAAAGCTTTCAAAGTACGGTAGAGGCTTTGTGACATCATCATGTCACCCACCCATGATGGGCCGATCACCAATATCTTCATAGAGGTCGATTAATTATCCTGATTGAGCCATTGCATATATTCAGCGACGCCTTCGGCAACCGCCTTGAACGGTTTTTGATAGCCAGCGGCACGAAGTTTTGTCAGATCTGCTTGAGTAAAACTTTGATAACGGCCTTTTAATTTTTCCGGAAAGTCGATGTATTCCACGGCTGGGGATTTTTCTTTATGGAATTCAATCACAGCATCTGCAACAGCCTGGAAAGTTTCAGCGCGGCCTGTTCCACAGTTAAAAATGCCGGAAACACCATTTTTCCAGAACCACAGATTGACGGCGGCAACATCGCCGACATAGATAAAATCGCGGCGGAAATTTTCACTACCAACAAATAACTTCGGATTCTGTCCCTGGTGAATCTGATTACTTAAATGGTAGGCGACACTCGCCATGCTGCCCTTATGTCCTTCGCGCGGCCCGTAAACATTGAAATAACGGAAGCCACAAATTTGGGAATCTGCATGGGGCAAAACATCACGAACATATTGATCGAACAGGAATTTAGAGTAGCCATAAATATTGAGCGGTTTTTCATATTGGCGCTCTTCAATGAAATTATCACTGCGACCACCATAAGTAGCAGCAGAGGAGGCATACAGGAAGGGGATTTGGCGCTCAAGGCAATAATGCAGCACATCTTTGGAGTACTGGTAATTATTGTCCATCATATACTTACCATCCCATTCCGTTGTGGATGAGCAAGCCCCTTCATGGAAAATGGCATCAATGTCACCTAAATCATCACCCGCCACAATGCTGGCGATGAAGTCTTCTTTATCTATATAGTCGGTGATATCCAAATCAACCAAATTGACGAATTTTGTTCCATCTTTCAGGTTATCAACAACCAGAATATCCTTATAGCCCTCATCATTCAGTGCCTTGACAATATTGCTGCCAATAAACCCTGCGCCACCAGTGACAATAATCATTTGGCTCACCTCTAAATAGTCAGTTCACTTTATACCCAGCTTTATCACTGTAACTTGACGTCTATTGGGTATATCTTTGCTGCGTATAATAGCACTTAACCCCACTGACGACAGCAGCTTAAACAGGGGTATATCCTGAAATATTACTGTATGCCAGACACTGGGTCGTGATCAGCTTTACAAAGTTGATATTCTCTTTCTCGTTGTGTCGTCACTGGCAGGATCTATCAGTAACATACATCACGCCTTTCACTTAATTAGGGATTCAGGAGAGAAAAATGTCAGCGTCGTTTTACCAGAAAATTAATGAGCAGTTGGAACAAACCCGCTCCGAAGGGTTATTCAAAAGTGAGCGTATAATTACTTCTGCGCAGGATGCCAATATTGCTGTTGCTGAAGGTAACCAAGTAATTAATTTTTGTGCTAATAACTACTTAGGCTTGGCCAATCACCCTGATTTAATCGCAGCTGCAAAAGCAGGTATGGATAGCCATGGTTTTGGTATGGCATCCGTTCGTTTTATCTGCGGTACGCAAGATTCCCATAAAGAATTAGAAAATAAGATTGCTGAATTTTTGGGTATGGAAGACGCTATTCTGTACTCTTCGTGTTTTGATGCAAACGGCGGTCTGTTCGAAACTCTGTTTGGGCCAGAAGATGCCATTATCTCTGATGCTTTGAACCATGCATCCATCATTGATGGCATTCGTTTATGCAAAGCAAAACGTTACCGCTATGCCAATAATGACATGCAAGAATTAAGGTCTCAGTTGGAAAAGGTAAAAGCAGAAGGTGTGCAAAATATCCTGATCGCAACTGACGGGGTATTTTCAATGGATGGTGTCATTGCTGACCTGAAATCTATCTGTGATTTGGCTGATGAATTTGGTGCGTTGGTCATGGTGGATGATTCACATGCGGTTGGCTTTGTTGGCAAGCATGGTCGTGGCACACATGAATATTGTGATGTTATGGGACGTGTTGACATCATCACCGGTACGCTCGGTAAGGCACTGGGTGGCGCATCTGGTGGTTATACTGCCGCGCGTAAAGAAGTTGTTGAATGGTTGCGCCAGCGTTCACGTCCATATCTGTTCTCCAACTCACTGGCTCCAGCCATTGTCACTGCGTCAATCAAGGTGCTGGACATGCTGAAAAATGGCGATGATCTGCGTGAGCGTCTCTGGAAAAATGCGAACTTGTTCCGTGAAAAAATGACGGCGGCAGGTTTCACTCTGGCGGGGGCAGACCATGCAATCATCCCTGTTATGTTAGGGGATGCGAAACTGGCGCAGGAATTTGCTGCAGAACTGCTGAAAGAAGGCATTTATGTAATTGGGTTTTTCTATCCGGTTGTGCCGAAAGGTCAAGCGCGTATTCGAACCCAGATCTCAGCCGCCCATACTGAAGAACAAATTGAACGTGTGGTGGCTGCATTTATACGTATTGGCAAGCAATTGAATGTCATTGCTTAAGGTATCATTATGAAAGCATTGTCCAAATTAAAGCCACAAGGAGGTATCTGGATGACAGATGTGCCCATGCCAGAGCTAGGGCACAATGATGTGATGATTAAAATCCGTAAAACTGCCATTTGTGGTACGGACGTTCACATCTATAACTGGGATGATTGGTCTCAAAAAACTATTCCTGTCCCGATGGTAGTAGGGCATGAATATGTTGGTGAAATCGTTGCAATTGGTCAGGAAGTAAAAGGGTTCAAGATTGGTGATCGTGTATCTGGTGAAGGCCATATTACCTGTGGTTACTGTCGTAACTGTCGTGGTGGACGTACGCATTTATGCCGCAATACCACGGGTGTTGGTGTGAACCGTGAAGGTGCTTTTGCTGAATATCTGGTGATTCCCGCATTTAATGCTTTTAAGATCCCAGACAATATACCCGATGAGCTGGCTGCGATTTTTGATCCATTTGGCAATGCGGTACACACTGCACTGTCTTTTGATCTGGTGGGGGAAGATGTACTGGTATCAGGCGCTGGCCCTATCGGGATTATGGCAGCAGCGGTATGTAAGCATGTTGGTGCCCGTCATGTCGTGATTACGGATATCAATGAATACCGCCTTGAGTTAGCTCGTAAAATGGGTGTTACCCGCGCTGTGAATGTCAGCAAAGAAAATCTGACTGATGTCATGGCAGAACTGGGAATGACCGAAGGTTTTGATGTTGGTTTAGAGATGTCAGGTGCTCCGCCAGCGTTCGGTACTTTGCTTAATACCATGAATCACGGTGGACGTATTGCGTTGTTGGGGATACCACCTTCGGACATGGCGATAGATTGGAACCAGGTCATCTTTAAGGGATTATTTATCAAGGGAATCTACGGGCGTGAGATGTTCGAAACTTGGTACAAGATGGCAGCGTTGATCCAATCGGGCTTAGATTTGTCCCCGATTATCACTCACCAATTCTCGGTTGATGATTACCAGAAAGGCTTTGATGTCATGCGCTCAGGGCAATCTGGCAAGGTTATCTTAAATTGGAATTAAAAATTAGTGCAGGCGTCTTTGGCTTTTAAGACGCCTGTTTGATCGGCTTTTGGTGGCGCTTCTGTTTTATTTGTCGCTTTGTTTTCCGTTGCTTGCTTTACTTCTGGTTTGCCTGAATCATTTGGTATTTTTTGTATTGGATGGTTACCTAAGAGTTTTTGCATGTACCGATTTAAGGCATTAAAGATAACACTGTTAGATAATTCCTTTTTGACCATCTTGAGATACTCCAACTGAGTGGTTGGTGCAGGTTGTGATTCATGGGTTTTTATGCACTTGCGTGTAGTTTGATGATCTAACAACAGGCTGGGTGTTACCAGTTCAATATCACTGGGTAATGTTGCAAGTGCTTGCTGTAAAGCGTGTATGGTTGTGGGATGTGGGTGTCCAATTGCAACGGCAGACCCTCGCTTGCGGGCAAGGGCTATCGCACGGTTAAGTTGATGCCGTGTTTCAGCTTCGGTTTGAATATTATCCAAAAACACATTTCTTCGGATCACAGAAACAGAGGTTCCCATCGCTGCTTTAGTGACTTGTGTATTGCCTATTGTCACACTGTCCAGAAAGTAAAGGTGATGATGGGATAACGCTTGCATTATCTTTTCCATGCCACTGAGATTAGATGTCATTGCACTGCCCATATGATTGTTCATCCCAACAGCATGGGGAACTTTCTGTATCGCATCTTGAATAATACGGGCAATTTCTTCTCTGCTCATGGCAGGATGGAGTGTATTTTTTTCCAGCGGTTGTTTGCTTAATGGTGCCATTGGCAAGTGGATTAAAATCTCCCGTCCCTGCTGATAAGCCTTTTCCGCCATTTTCCTGCCATACGGAGAGTTGGGTAGGATTGCGATAGAAACCGTAACGGGCATTTGTAAGATCTCATTTTCTTCACTAACACGATAGCCAACATCATCAATGACGATGGCTAAACGTGCAGCTTGTACATTTAACGTAAACAGCAATGATGTGAAGAATAGCAGTATCCAAGATAAAAGAGTGAATGCATTAACCCGCTTTATTAATCGATACCGTATCTTCACCATTATTGTGTTCCTATCCTATTTCCCTAACCACGGTAATGGGTTAACAGCCTGCCCTTGACGGCGGATTTCAAAGTACAGTGAAGGTTGTTGTTGTCCGCCGCTGCTGCCCACCAATGCTATTGGCTGGCCTGCCCGAACTTGTTGCCCAACACTGACCAATGTGCTCTGATTGTAACCGTAAATGCTCATATCGCCTTTACCGTGTTCAATCACGACAACCAGTCCATAGCCTTGCAGCCAGTCTGCCAGCAATACACGTCCATCTGAGATTGCCCTGACTTCTGTCCCTTCCGCTGCTGAAATAACAACCCCTTTCCAACGAAGTTCACCTTGTATTGCTTCACCAAAACTATGGATGACACGACCGTGTACTGGCCAGATGGCTTGCCCGGCAGGACGCCCAAGGCCGCCAGTTCGTGCCATGAGAGCACGTTCTTCTTCTGTTGGTTTATAACTGGAACCTTTTTGTTGCGCTTGTTTCTGTTTGGCGGCAACTTGGGCACGAACACGAGCCGCTTCACGAGCTTCACGTTCAGCGCGCGCTTTGGCTTCCCGCTCAGCTTTAGCAATTTTGTTTCTCAATCTGGTTTCATTCTGCCGAAGCTCAGTCAAGCTTTGTTGATCTTTTTTCAATGAAGATTCAAGAACCGTTAATGTCTTATGCCGCGCAGTGCGGGCAGTTTCCATCTTTTGCTTTTGCTGTTTTTGGCTGGCCAGTATCGCTTTCTGTTCACTTTGTTTTTCTAGTTGCAGTTTTTTTTGCTGGTTGAGTTCTTCAGTTGTTTTTTGCAGTTTGGCGATAGTTTCCTGACGTGCCTGATTCAAGTAACTGTAATAGGCGAGAATACGTTCTTTGCGCTGATTTTCCTGCCCATTGAGCAACAATTCTAAACCTTGGTGATTTCCTTGCCGAAATGCGGCATCCAATTGGTTGGCAAGTAATTGTCGTTGCTCCTTTTGTTGCATTTGCAGGTGCTTGATATTGGCATTTAGTGATGAAATATCGTTTTCCAGCTTATTCAGACGAGTTTGTGTTGTGTGCAGCGAACGTCCCACTTCTGAGATAGTACTTTCTTGTTCTTTTAATTGGTTAAGCAGATCTGTACGTTGCTTTTGTTGCTGTTTTACGCTTTTCTCTTTCTCGGCAATATCCTGCTGAATATCTTTGAGCTGATTTTTATTCTCTGAAATTGGATTGGCGAAAGTATTTGTACTGAAACTGAGAAAGGTGAACAACAAGGCACAGAGCTGTAACACTCTGATTTTATTTTGCCGTTTGTATTGCCTCTGCCGATTCTTACGGCTCTTGAGATCCTTATTTTCAGCCATCTTATTGAGTACCCTGCTGCTACATAGCGCCTGATTATTTCATGAGGAATTGCACCTGACCAGAGAACAGATTGTTTTTTATCATTAATATAAGTTTTAGTTAATTTAGTCCATTTATTGTCGAAGATCCTGCCTTGGTCCAGTGTTACATGAAATATTTTATTGATGCATGACAATCAAGTTGTTCTCGGTATGTTTTTTAATTTTTCTCGAAACTCTCCGCAAAATCTGCATTGGATTGATGCTAATTGGCTGTAATTGATGCAACACACAGGTATACTCTTCTACCTTAGATATTTGTTATTAACTAACGGGAGTTGTTGCCCTCCATGCTGCAAGAAATCATGCAATTTATTAGCCGGAACACGATCCTGAGCCTTGTCTGGATTGCATTGCTGGTGGCTGTCATTGTCATGACGGTAAAAAGCGTGTTCTCCAAGAGTAAAGAGATCACCCGTGCTCAGGCTATCCATTTCATCAACAAGGAAGAAGCTATCGTCGTGGATTTACGCTCCCGTGACGATTTCCGCAGGGGGCATATTATTGGTTCCGTTAACCTGACGCCATCTGAAATTAAAGACAGTAATTTAGGTGAGTTGGAGAAACATAAAAAACAGCCTGTTATCGTAGTTTCAGCGAATGGGCTAGAATCCAGAACACCAGCGGAAAATCTGGTTCGTTTAGGCTTTGAGCAGGTTTATTCCCTGAAAGAGGGGATTGCTGGTTGGGCGGGTGAAAATCTGCCATTGGCTCGCGGCAAGAAATAACGAATTTAGGTGCAAGTAGCATGCTTGCATTCTTGAAAAGTTTAATAAGGACATCTGAAAAAGGTAAACATTATTATGTCAGAACAAAACAACACAGAAATGGCTTTCCAGATCCAGCGTATTTACACGAAAGATATTTCTTTCGAAGCACCAAAAGCCCCGCAGATTTTCCAGCAGGAGTGGCAACCGGAAGTTAAATTGGATCTGGACACCGCTTCCAGTGAATTGGTTCAGGGAGTTTATGAAGTTGTTCTGCGTGTTACCGTCACGGCGGTACTGGAAGAAGAAACTGCGTTTTTGTGTGAAGTTCAGCAGGCGGGTATTTTCTCTATTGATGGTATTGAAGGAACCCAGTTGGCACATTGCTTAGGTGCATATTGCCCGAACATCCTGTTTCCATACGCTCGTGAGTGCATCACCAGCTTGGTAGGTCGTGGTACTTTCCCACAACTGAACCTGGCTCCTGTTAACTTTGATGCCTTGTTCATGAATTATCTGCAACAGCAGGCTGAATCTCAGCCTAATGAGGTTGCACAGGAAGCCTAATGAATACTGCTTCTATGACAGTGATCGGTGCCGGTTCATACGGCACCGCTTTAGCCATTACGTTGGCTCGCAATGGGCACGATGTTGTGCTTTGGGGGCATAATCCTACGCACGTCAATGCGTTGCAACAAGCGCGCTGTAATCAGGTATTTTTACCGGATGTTTCTTTTCCTGATAGCTTATTGCTCGAGTCCGATCTGAAAAGCGCTGTTTCAGCCAGTTGTAATATCCTGGTAGTGGTTCCCAGCCATGTTTTCGGTAGTGTCTTACAGCAGATAAAACCACATTTACAGCAGGATAGCCGCATTGTTTGGGCGACCAAGGGGCTTGAAGCGGAAACGGGTCGCTTATTACAAGATGTAGCTCGTGAGATATTAGGTGGTGAGATCCCCTTGGCCGTAGTTTCTGGCCCGACATTTGCAAAAGAGCTAGCGGCAGGTCTACCAACAGCGATTGCGGTTTCTGCCACAACACCTGAGTTTGGTGAAGAACTACAACAGTTTTTCCATTGCGGCAAAAGCTTTCGAGTCTACAAAAACCCAGATTTCATAGGGGTACAGCTCGGCGGGGCAATAAAAAATGTTATTGCAATTGGTGCAGGGATCTCTGATGGTATGGGATTTGGGGCTAATGCCCGCACTGCATTGATCACTCGAGGATTGGCGGAGATGAGTCGCCTTGGCGTGGCGTTGGGGGCTGATCCTTCTACATTTATGGGAATGGCTGGATTGGGTGATTTAGTTTTGACCTGTACCGATAACCAATCCCGTAACCGTCGTTTTGGTATGATGCTGGGAAAAGGTATCGGTGTTGATGAAGCGCAGCGTGAGATCGGGCAAGTTGTTGAAGGATACCGCAATACTAAAGAAGTCCGTGCTTTGGCAGAACGAGCGGGCGTTGAAATGCCTATCACAGAGCAGATCTACCAGATACTATACTGCAATAAAAATGTGATTGAGGCTGCCCAAGCATTATTGGGAAGAGCGACAAGAGATGAGGGAGATGGCTCTCACTCTTAAATAAATGAGAACACTGATATGTCGCGAGCAGAACTGAACGAAGTCTGGAAAAATATAAAAAACGAGGCGAGGGCGCTGGCAGACTGTGAACCCATGTTAGCCAGTTTTTTTCATGCGACATTACTCAAGCATGAAAATCTTGGTAGTGCCCTAAGCTATATGCTGGCAAATAAGTTAGCATCACCGATTATGCCTCCCATTGAAGTCAGAGAAGTCGTTGAAAATGCATACCGCAGTGATCCTAAGATGATTGAATCGGCAGCCTGTGACATCAAAGCTGTACGACTGCGCGATCCGGCAGTAGATAAATATTCGACCCCATTGCTCTACCTTAAGGGCTTCCATGCACTACAGGCTTACCGCATTGCACATTGGCTGTGGAAACAAGATCGCAAAGCATTGGCAATCTATCTGCAAAACCAGGTTTCAGTTTCGTTCGGGGTTGATATCCATCCTGCAGCGAGGATTGGTTGTGGCATTATGCTAGATCATGCAACTGGAATTGTGATTGGTGAAACAGCGATTGTTGAAAATGATGTTTCCATTCTGCAATCTGTGACGCTTGGTGGTACGGGTAAAACGGTAGGGGATCGACACCCGAAAGTACGTGAAGGGGTGATGATTGGTGCGGGAGCCAAAATCCTCGGTAATATCGAGATTGGCCGCGGTGCAAAAATTGGGGCAGGATCGGTGGTATTAAGATCGGTTCCACCTCATACCACAGTGGCGGGTGTACCGGCGAGGATTGTTGGTAAACCGGAAAGTGAGAAGCCATCGCTGGATATGAACCAGCATTTTAATGGTATCAATAATGGATTTGAGAATGGGGATGGGATTTGAAATTCTGTTCTTTTCTTATGAGCACTAATAGATAGGACATTCAGCGCGGATTATGCACTGAATGTCCTATTAATCTTAATCCCGCAATAACGCACCTGGATAGCCTAGTTGCCGCCATGCTTCAAACACAACCACTGCGACAGAATTGGACAGATTCATGCTACGGCTATCTGGCAGCATGGGAATTCTGATCTTCTGTTCAGGTGGCATGTTATCTAATACATAAGACGGCAAGCCACGAGTTTCAGGGCCAAACATTAAGTAATCACCATCACGATAACTCACATTACTGTGCGCCGGAGTACCTTTTGTGGTTAAGGCAAACAGACGGGCTCCAGAAGGAGACTGTGAATTGACGGAACTAAGCCCTTCACTTTTCAGGAATGCGTTGTAATCGTGGTGTTGTTTGATATTAGCAAATTCATGGTAGTCCAACCCTGCACGACGCAGGCGTTTGTCGTCCCACGTGAATCCCAAAGGTTGGATGAGATGAAGTTGACAGCCTGTGTTGGCACACAAGCGGATGATATTGCCTGTATTAGGCGGGATTTCTGGTTCGAATAGGACGATGTTTAGCATGTTTTGATTTTTTCATCATTCCAATAGTAACTGAATGAATAGGGATCATTAACTAGAATTGGACCGAAAACATAAAAAGTATTAGGGCCTGTTGACGTTTTGTGTTCATCATTTATTCTGACCACATGGGTAGCCAGACGATGATAAATGCCAGTGCCACCATACTAGCATAATTCCGTGCTAATTTATCGTATCTTGTTGCAATTGCACGAAAATGCTTGATTCTGGCAAACGCATTTTCCACTAAATGACGATAACGATATAAACCCTTATCAATCTTTTTATCCGATTTTCGGCTATTGTTCCGGTAGGGAATGACCGGTGTCGCGTCTTTTCGTTTGACGATTTCCCTGAAAGCTTCACTATCATATCCTTTATCCGCAATAACAAAATCTGAAGTTGGAGATTGTGCAAGGAGACTTTCAGCATGAACGATATCATGTGTTTGTCCCTCGGAAAGCTCAAAATGGACAGGAAAACCGTAACTGTCTACGGCTAAATGGATTTTGGTTGAGAGTCCGCCACAACTTTTATCTATGGCCTCATTCTCCTCTGAGGCGGCGCCCGCACTATGCTGATGTGCACGGATAATACTGCCATCAATAAACAACCATTCAGTATCCGTGTCTTCAGACAACATTTTGAATAATAAATAAAAAACGCCTTTTTTTGACCAAGCATTAAAACGTCTGAATACGGTGTTCCATTTGCCAAATTCATCCGGCAATTCACGCCATGGAATACCCGTTCTCATCCGGTAAAGAATGCCTTCGAAAGTCAGTCGGTGTTCCTCTTTATTGTAGATAAGCTCATTTTGTTGCATGAATAAAAATAGCTTATTCCACAAAGGAGCTGGTAACATAGTTCTTGGCATGATGTTCTCAAGGTAACGGTTTTTTGGCGAAAACAAGGATACCAGATCATCATGCCGTTCCAATTCCCCTCACAAAACATCAACAGACCCTATGTTTTTTCATATAGTTTTAACCATTGAAGAGATATTTTTTCTATAGAAAAATTATTTTTGATATGATTCCTTGCCTCTAATCCTAGTTGGTACTTTTTATCATTATCTATTCCTATGCTTTTTTCCATAGCATCGGCTAATCTTTTTGAATCTTGTATTGGTACTAAGGAACCATATTTATTAAGAACAAATTTCACTCCGCCGCAATCGGTTGCAACGATATATCGTTGACAAGCCATTGCTTCAGCAATGACTAGTGGTAGTCCTTCATATTTAGAAGACAAAACAAATGTATCACAAGCATTCATTAAGGCAGGAATATCATTTCTAGCACCTAAGAAGTGTATGTTTTTTATTATATTAAGTTCGGTTGCTAGCCCTATGAGCTTATCAATAAGTGGGCCATTACCTGCAATAATTAAATATGATAATGGTTTTTTTTCTAAAAGAATTGAAAATGCATATAGTAAGTTTGGATAGTCTTTGGGATCATGTAATCGACCGACAGATAAAAATAATTGTATATGATCAGGGATATCTAACTCTCTACGTATTTTTCTTCTTGAATCCTCTGAAAAAAAGAACTTATCAGTATTAATTCCATTAGACATACTAATAATTTGTTTTTCCTTCATTGCTTTTTTTTTAATAAAAGAATCTACAGCATCTTGGCTAACATTTGTATTTAGATCTGATAACCAATTAGTTATACGGTATATAAACATTCTAAGTGAACCCCCTTCATTTGTACTGTGAGCTGTACATATTAATTTGGGGAATTTAGTAATTAAGCGTAAGCACCTTGAAAATATATTTGCATGAAACATATGTGCGTGTAATACATTTATATCTTCTTTTTTTATTATTCTTTTAACTTTCCATAGTGCGCGTATAAATCCCCAAGGTGTTTTTTTCATTCCTATCTCATAAATAAATATTTTATCATAACTTGGTTTGGTAATTGTAGGGCCTGTTAGGGAGATAATTATTACTGATTGATTATTTATTAAAAATGTATCAGCAAGATCGCAGAGTTGTTTTTCTGCACCTCCCATACCAAGTCCCGTTGTAATTAAAGCAATTTTCATTTTTACCTCTAATGTTTATAATGTTTTCATTATTAAGTTATTATAAGGGATCCAACAACACTGAGCCCATGGAGAATAGAATAACCAAGAATATAATATTAGGCTATTTAATATTGTTAATGTTAATATAAAAAAGAATCTTTGATTTGACTTTAGTAAATCTAAAAAAACAGATAAAACAATCACATCAAAAATAATAAAATATAGACCAAATCTATCAACTAAAGTGGAGAAAAATATACCGATAGCTAATGATGATATTATCAGTATTGCCATCATGTCCAGAATTCTTATTGATATTCTTATTTTATTCTTAAATTTTTTTCTATATATAAGGTAAAGAGCTAATGGAAACATGTGTATCAAGGTTCGTATGGTACTTCCTGATGAACTTAATTCTCCAGATAAATATATATTTTGAGATGACGTTAGATAAAACGAAATAATTATAAATATTGATAATGCTATGATATACAAAAGAAAAAACAAAGTGGAGTTTGATTTTTTTAAATAAATAAAAGGTAACAATACTAACAGTATAATTGCTGACTTGTGGAAAAGAACACTTAGTAGTATAAAAAATAAAAAATGTATTTTTTGATTTTTTTTTAATAAGGAGTTAAATGCAAATAATGTAAATGCAATAGCAACTGATTGCCTCGTATACCCCATTGATACTGCTAATATTGTATAAGGATACAATATTAGAGCAGGTAGCCAGATGTTTTTTAAGTTTTTTGAAAAAAAGTAAATTGATAAGCAAAAGATAGTTGCACATATGAAGTTTACAAAATAAATACCTCCTAGTCCAAGTGCTTCGGACATATAATTCAATATGCTATATAGAGGATCTGATACAAACAGAGCTTCTTTAAATGGTAATTGAACAATTTTGTTATACATGTTGAGGTAGTTCCGCCAATCTGCCCCCATTTCTTGGCGTAATCCTATAAAAAAAGTAAGAAATAGAAAAAATATAAATAAATCTCTTTTATTTTTAGAAAAAGAAAAATTTTTAATTATTATTAATATCCATATATATGAATAAATTGCCATATCTTACCTTGTTTATATTTTCATTAAATGAATTGTTTTTTGTTTCTTAAAATATAATTGTGTGTTCAACTAGTTGATTGTCTCTAAATATAATATTCTCTTTCGATAAAAGTCCCGATGACTTTATCGTGGGTCACGTATTAAATTTATCGTTTCTCATATATACTCCTCACTTTTTCAGGAAATAAGATGGCAACGGTAGAAGTTAACTGTCGATTTTGTCAACAAACTGAATCGGTAAGAAAATATGGTACAGGTCAAGGTGAACGTCAGCGTTATCGTTGTCTGTCTCGTTGCCGTACTTTTCAGCTTAAATATGCTTATCGTGCTTGCCGGGCGGGCATAAAGAACAAGTTGTGGATCTTGCAATGAATAATGCCGGCATCCGTGACTGCACGGGCACTGTATATCAGTATTAATGCTGTTGTTCGCGCGCTAAAAAACTCTGTCCGCGATGTGTAACCATATTCACCGCTGGAACATGTGGAAATTTAGCTCATCTGTGAAGTCGATGAGATGTGGTCATTTGTTGGAAATAAAAAGCAACAACGTTGGTTATGGTATGTTTGGGAGATTCGTCTGAAGAGTATTATTGCACATACTTTTGGCCGACGAAGCAAATAGACATTAAAGAAACTACTCAAAAAATTATCACACTTTAAAGTCGCTTTTAGAAACCGAATTAAGCGGCTGAATCGTAAAACATTGTGTTATTCAAAATCACCAGAAATGCATGACAAAGTCATCGGGACTTTTATCGAAAGAGAATATTATATTTAAGACCAATCAACATTTTGAATACGTGATCCAGAAAAGATATAAGAAAATTATTTTTTAGTAAATAATATGTAGTTAAAGCTTATTCTTATAGTACTTTTAATATTTTCATTAAATTATAATTAACTTTGTGGCAGTCATATTTTATTTTAGCAATGTGGTAACTTTCTTGTCCCATTTTTTCTATAAAATCGGGATTTTCTATGAAAAAAAACATTTTTTCAGCTAAGTCTTCCGCAGACCATGGGGAAATTAGAAAGCCATTTTTTCCTTCGTGAACGGTCTCCTTGCATCCAGGCACATTGGTAGTAATTATAGGCCGGCCAATGGCCATTGCCTCTTGAGTACTTCTTGGTATACCTTCTCTGTAGTATGATGGTAATACAAAAACATCGCTATTACTCAGCCAATCATTTACATTTTTTACAAATCCAGGATAATTTATTACTCCTGTATTTTTTAATTCTTCTAATTGCTCCAGCTTTATTCCTCCTGGATTTTCTGAATCTATTGCTCCTAATACATTAAACGTAGTTTCAGGGTATTTTATTTTTACAATTTTTGCTGCATTAATATATTCGAAAATACCTTTTTCCTTTAGTAACCTAGCAATAAAAATAAAAGATATTTTATTATCTTTATTGATGGGGGTGTAAGGATAGTCATTTAAATCTAAGCCTATTCCACCCAGAATAAAAGTTTTAACATTAATATTATTCTTTTTGACTAAATCAGATTCATCATCTTTATTTAATAGAATCAAACCATCTATTTTAGGGAATGTTATTTTATAGAGTAATATCTGTATTTTTCTTAAAAATATCTTTTTCCAGTTTTTACCCTCTTTCTGTGAGGTGAAGCAAAAGCCTAATCCTTCTAGCATAGCGAATATATTAGGAGTCTTGGCTAGTTTGGCAGCCCATGAACCATATATAGAAGGCTTTGAAAAATAAGACAAAACTATGTCTGGTTTAATGCTTTTAATTTTCCTTGATAATTGTATAGTATTTTTTATATCTGAGAAAGGGTTTAATCCTGAGCGGCTTAAGTTATAATTAATAGGTGTAGCACCTAATTTTTTTATCTTATCTCTCTGTTCTTCATTATAATCTATAGCAAAACAAAAAACTTCATGATTAGATTCTGTCATTTTTTTTATTAATGTTTTCCTAAAATTAATCATAGAATCTGCTGTTGTTCCTATAAGTATTATTTTCATTTGACGCCTTATTTAATCTTGGTTCTGTATGGTTTTTTATTTATACGCAACTAACTTGAATATGCAGGTTTTAAAATCTGGAAATTATCGGTCAGACAGGTAGAGAGTTCTTTTATCTTTTTTGGCAACGTGACATAAAAAATGACGAAACGTTTCGCGGAATATTGTTGCATCCGAGAAATAGACATTGTTATGCACCTGCTAGCTCATATACTTGCATAATCGCTCTATGGGATTGAGATTTGGGTTATAAGTGGCAGGTAATACAACTCTACATTCATCACATTGTGGGAAATTTAACCAATTCAGAACGGTAGTAATCAGATTTATCCAGAATAATATATATTTTTTGCGAATGGGGATAAGCTTCCTAGATCGTACTAAAAAAATAGACAATATTTTTGGCATTGATACAGGGATATTCACAGATCATCGTGTTTTCAATCCATTGTAAAGTAAATTCAGGGAGCCTATGATCTTGAGAAGGCTACGATTACTATTTTTATATCCTCTCCTTAATACAATTAGGTTGTTCCAACTTCTTTTTGATTTTATATTTTCGTAATTTTGTTTTTATTTTATAAACCAGTTTGATAAAAAATGAAAATAAATTAAACTTTAACCTTTTAGAATCTATTACTATATAGTTTTCTGAAAAATTTATAGTATGAATTCCATCTTTATAACTTCCGATTACAGGTTCAATTTTTCTTATTAGTTCTTCCGAAAATTCGCTTTCTCCTATTGATCTGATTTTTTTTATAAAAATGGCACTGCCATAGTTATGATCAAAACCTTCTTGAGTGAAAAAGAATATGCTATCTTGAGAATATAGTGGGGACCCAGCACCTCTGGTATATTGATTACATTGTTTTATATTTGGGGAAATTTGTTTCCAATTACCAAGCAAATCATCACTCATATGAAGAACTAGATTATTATTTAAGTCAGTAGAATATAAATAATATTTCCCATTTGAACATACTATTGAGTTGTCTGTTAATTTTATTCCAGATACGAGCGTAGATACTTTTTTCCACTCATTAGGGAAATTTATGCATTCAAATAAAGAAACTTCATTTATTTCATGGGACTCTGGTATTAAAAATAATTTACCACCATGTTCAAAACAGAAGGGATAAGATAAATGGCATTGGATATCGTTTAATCCTATTAGCAACATATCGTCTAATTCTTTAAGATCTTTGTTTAGCACTCGGCATCTGATGTCTCCTTTGGAGTTTAGTAACCCTAGTGATTCGTAGAAAATGTATACTGAGTCGTTATGTTCTAAAACAAATGGATCTGCTTGAACAGTATTGTATTCTTTAAACCAAAAAATGTCTGAATGTAATATACAATCAGCTATATTATTTACCTCAAATTGTTTTCTTTTAATTATTCCTATATTCCACTCTTCTATATAGAAGAGTTTCTTTGCTAATCTGTTAAATTTAAACTTATCAAGCATGTTGTCATTTTCTCTAAATTTATTATAACTTGCATTCACATAACAAGTGCAACACCGTTATGAACGAAGTAAACGAGTGGGTATTCCTTTAAATAACTCATTCGGTGTTTTGTCATCTCGTGTCTTTCGAGGGCGTTTATTTAATCGATTGGCGACGAGATTTATCTCCCGCTCTGATACCTGATTAAAATCGGTTCCTTTTGGGAAGTCATCTCTGATTAATCCATTGGTGTTCTCATTTATTCCTCTTTCCCAAGGGGAATAAGGGTGGGCAAAATAAATCTTTGCCTCTAAATTGGTCGTGACTCCAATGGTTAGATTGTCCTATAAAGAATAGTATTCCCGTTCGATGAAAGTCCCTATCACTTTATCGTGCATCTCCTCTGATTTGGAATA
>NZ_NKHQ01000127.1:0-834 GCF_014467265.1 Xenorhabdus sp. TS4
CTGACATATTCAATATGCTCCGTAAACAACTCATCAACTGAACATCTTTTTTGCCTCCTTATCGCTTTTGCTCCGCCCCATTTGTGTTCTATCGGGTTCAAATCCGGACTATAAGCGGGAAGCCATTTCAGTTGACATTTGCTGTCGGCTATTGCTTGTGTCGTATCATTCCGTTTATGGAAAGGCGCATTGTCCATCACTATCACGGCGCCGTGTGGAAGCTTTGGCAGCAAATCTTGCGTCATCCACGCATAAAAAACGTCGGCATTAATATTCTCGGTAAACAAGCTTAAGGTGACGAAGGTATTTTCGAGAATGGCGCCAATGACGTTGATACGGCTTTTTGCGTGCCAGTCATGCGGACCAAAACAGCGTAACCCTTTTTCCGAATAGCCATATTGACGTGGCATCGACTGAGCAAAACCACTTTCATCCAAATACACAATCGGCCTGCCCGTCCGTTCATAGTCGCTGATGCGCTCGATAAATGCCTGACGAGCCTGAAAATCAGCGCGAGGGTGTGTTAACGTTTTTTTTATGGGTGATCCGAAGCCGTTTCAGGGCGTAATGAATAGCCGATTGTGAGACACCCAAACGTTTTGCTCTTTCCCATTGATAGTCATCGGGAAAGTTTTGGACATCTGCCCTGAGCACCGCATCAGGGATTTTCGTGGCGGGTTTATTGTGGGTCATGCAAGGTTCTATCTGATTGCACCACCGGAACAAGGTGCGCATGGAGATTTCAAAATGGGCACTCGTTTGTTCGAAAGTCAACGAATGCTTGTCCTTGTATGCCAGTACTCTCTTTCGAAAATCTAAGCTGTAGCCCATCTC
>NZ_NKHQ01000013.1:0-106178 GCF_014467265.1 Xenorhabdus sp. TS4
TTATCCTCTACCCAACAAAACACCCAAATGATAAAATCTTGTTGTGACATAGCCTTTTGTTCCTTTATTTCTCTTTGTTTGTCAACTTAAAGTTATAAAGGAGCGGCTATGTCATTTCAACTCACCATAAAAGTCGAGCATCGCGTGAAAATAGATTTATATTACCTATTTCTGGTTAACCCCCTTCGACAAAAAACAAAATATCAGAGAGATAAGAATGAATTATGCAAAAGTCTCACCCAGGATTGTTAACCCGTTATATAAAAGCTATGAAGAAATCCATGCCTCTGAACTGGATCAAGAGCTTGTTCTGTTGGTGGAAACACGGGTATCTCAAATTAATGGTTGTGCCTATTGTTGCCATCTTCATGCCGAAGCAATCCGCAAAGATCATGGTATAGAACAAGTAAAACTGGATAAGTTACCTGCATGGTTCAATTCCAGTATCTACAACCCAAAAGAAAAACTGGCATTGGAGTGATGTGAAGCCTTAACGACAAATCCTAGGCAAAGTATATTGGATAAGATCAAAGAACGCTTGGATGCTGTTTTTACAGAAAAAGAGATTGTTGACCTGACAGCAGCAATCTCTTTAATCAATGCTCTTAACAGAATGGCGGTCAGTTTAGGTGATCGAAACGAATAATCACATCATTATGCAGGCTATTTAACCTGGCCATTAATTGAAACAAAAATTTCTTCCGGCAATCCTTGCGATGAATGCTATCGTGAGTATAATGCGCGACGATTTGCTGGGAGAAAACATGAAAGATTGCGTTGTAAAAACTGTTAGAAAACACCAAGCTAACGAAGCTCTGTCTGCTGACAGCGTAAACGCGTTGTTTTTCCCATTGCTTAACCAAACATTTAAAAAGCCCCTCAATTGAGGGGCTTTTTTTTGCCTGTCCAGTCCAAGGCTAAAAGTCATAAAAGAGGAACGTAAACATGGCTAATCCGTTATATCGCAAGCATATCATTTCAATTAATGATCTGAGCCGCGCAGATCTGGAACTGGTATTGCAGACGGCCGCTGCATTAAAAGCCAATCCACAGACTGAATTACTGAAAAACAAAGTGATAGCAAGTTGCTTTTTTGAAGCCTCCACACGTACCCGCCTCTCTTTTGAAACTGCCATTCAGCGACTCGGCGCTTCCGTCGTGGGTTTTGCTGACAGTAGTAATACTTCATTGGGTAAAAAAGGAGAAACGTTGGCTGATACTATTTCCATTATCAGCCAATACGCCGATGCAATCGTTATGCGTCATCCACAGGAAGGTGCGGCACGACTGGCTTCTGAGTTTTCCGGCCATATCCCTGTTATCAACGCCGGCGATGGCGCAAACCAGCATCCGACCCAAACGTTGCTCGACCTGTTCACCATTCAGGAAACTCAGGGCAGGTTGGAAAACCTGAAAATTGCTATGGTCGGTGATTTGAAATATGGTCGTACCGTGCATTCACTGACACAAGCTCTGGCGAAATTTAATGGCAACCATTTCTGTTTTATCGCGCCAGATGCACTTGCAATGCCAGGCTATATTCTGCATATGCTGGAAGAAAAACAGGTGAGTTACAGCCTCCACAATAATTTTGAAGATGTGCTGTCCGAACTCGATATTCTGTATATGACCCGTGTCCAAAAAGAGCGTCTTGATCCTTCAGAATATGCCAATATCAAGGCTCAGTTTGTTCTGCGCGCAGCGGATCTGGAGAATGTTAAGGAAAACCTGAAAGTGCTGCACCCGCTACCACGTATCGATGAAATCACAGTAGATGTTGATAAAACACCATATGCTTACTACTTCCAGCAAGCAGGAAATGGCATCTTCGCCCGCCAGGCATTACTGTCACTGGTATTGAATGAAGATGTTGTTATAGAAAATAAATAGGCATCAATATGATGATTGGGGAAACTATTCCTTGATCATAATCGTACTTTCTTTGAAAAGATTTTTATCCCGCTCGGTTTTTAATGAAGAATACTTGTTATCTTCAAAAACCGAGCCTGAATCGACATATTACTAACTGTGATAGATAGGTAGGCAAAAGAGCCATAAACGTCTTATACAAGACGTTGAGGTTCAGACCCATTCGGTTCAGTAAGAGATAATTTCACCGGTACAGATTTTGAAGTTGGCGTGCCTGTACCATCACCAATACTTTCCATTGGGACTAATGGATTGGTTTCTGGATAATAAGCGGCAAGGTTTCCACGTGGAATGGTATAAGGCACTAATTTAAAGCCGGAAACTTTACGCTTGATACCGTCATTCCATACTGTTTCGATATCTACCAAATCACCGACCTGATATCCCAATTGAACAATATCTTCCGGATTCATGAACAACACTTCCCGCTGACCATAAACCCCTCGATAACGATCATCCAGCCCATAAATCGTGGTGTTATATTGATCGTGTGAACGCAAAGTTTGCAAAGTGAAAGGAACATCAGCGCCTTCAATTTGCGGGAACAGTGTTTTTGGCAGCGGTGCATGACTGAATTCAGCTTTTTGGCTCGGTGTTGCAAAACGTAATTCGGCAGCAGCATTACCAAGATAGAAACCGCCGGGATGTTCACATTTTTTATTAAAATCAGCAAACCCTGGAATAGTCGCTGCAATATGATCGCGAATTTTATTGTAATCTCCGGCTAATTCCAGCCAGTTAATCGTTGCGCGATTGCCGACTGTTGCATTGGCAATACCAGCAATAATCGCTGTTTCAGAACGCTGGCTATCAAATAATGGCTTATTTACGCCCTCTGAGGCATGAACCATGCTGAAAGAGTCTTCTACCGTCACAAACTGTGCGCCCGTAGCCTGAATATCTCGTTCGGTACGCCCCAATGTTGGCAGAATAAGGGCACCTTTTTTACCGGTAATAAGATGACTCCGGTTTAATTTTGTGCTGATGTGTACGGTCAAATCACAATGTCTAAGCGCGTCTTCTGTCCGTGCACTATCTGGAGCCGCTGCCGCAAGGTTTCCACCCAGTGCGATCAGAACTTTAACTTCATTACGCAACATGGCACTCAACGCTTCCACAACATGATGGCCATGTGCACGAGGTGGCTCAAAACCAAAATGAGCAGCCATGTTATCCAGGAAAAGTTGGGACGGTTTCTCATTTATTCCCATCGTCCGGTTACCCTGTACATTACTGTGACCACGTACCGGACAAAGCCCTGCGCCCGATTTACCCAATTGACCAAAAAGCAATTGAAGGTTAACGATTTCACGTACCGTAACCAAAGAGTGTTTATGTTGGGTTATCCCCATTGCCCAGGTACAGATGACACGCCCAGCACTCTGATAAATGGTAGCCGCCTCACGCAATTGTGCTTCGGTTAATCCCGATTGATCTTCAATCAATGACCATGCGGTTGCTGCAACTTCTTGTAAGTAAGCATCCACTCCGTTGGTGTAAGTTGCGATGAATTCCAGATCAAAAATACCTGATTTTCCTTCAGCCAGCAGGACGTTATGGGTTTCCAAAAGTGCTTTGACTATCCCTCGCACCCCAGCCATATCGCCACCAAGTTTGGGCTGATAGTAACGGTGGCTAATTTCCCCTGCCATTGGAGTGATCACTTCGAGCGGTTTTTGTGGATCAGCGAAACGTTCCAGCCCGCGCTCACGCAGGGTATTAAACGTAACGATGTGTGCTCCGCGCTCAGCAGCATGTCGTAAGCTATGCAGCATTCGCGGGTGGTTTGTTCCGGGGTTTTGACCAAATACAAAGATAGCATCAGCATGATCAAAATCTTGCAGCCGAACGGTGCCTTTCCCAACGCCTAAGCTTTCCAACATACCGGAACCGCTGGCTTCATGGCACATATTGGAGCAATCCGGGAAGTTATTGGTTCCCATGACACGCCCAAACAATTGATACAGCCAGGAAGCCTCATTACTGGCGCGCCCCGAAGTGTATAGTTCAAGCTGATTGGGGTTATCCATCGCCTTAATGTGGCTGGCAATCAGGGCAAAAGCATCATCCCAACTTATCGGCTCATAATGATCCGTCTGCGGGTTATAGCTCATCGGCTCAACCACTCTCCCCTGATATTCAAGGAAATAATCGCTTTGTTGGTAAAGTTGACTAACGCTATGGGTTGCGAAGAATTTTCGATCAACATACCGACGTGTCGCTTCCCAAGTGACTGCCTTGGCACCGTTTTCACAAAAACTAAATAGGCTTTTGTTGTCATCCCCCCATGCGCATCCGGGGCAATCAAAGCCTCTGGGCTTGTTCATGCGCATCAGGTTAACCATATTTTTCAGTGCTCGTTTACTATCAAAGACAAAACGGGTTGTTGCCTCCAGCGAACCCCAACCACCAGCAGCCGCATGGTAAGGTTTTATTTTTGATTTGAATTTCATAAAAATCTCTATTTTTTATGTCGCGACCAATACAATTAGGCCACATCTTTACAGGTGAACCAATAACGTCGATTTCATTCATTGGCGGCTTACCACCGCTGTGATCATACTCCTATCTGCCCATTGTGATAATTATTCCGTGGTTATATCACGAAAAAACCGAGTTATTAGGCTTGAGAGAAAAAGAAGAACACGGGTATAACGATTGGAATCACTAAAACAGAAATATGCCACATCACAAATTACCTACCATAAAATAAACGAACGTTCCCACATAATTACCAATGACATAGCCAACAGTACCAATCACCATAATCGGGCCGACCAGATTAATCCAACCACGGCTAATTGCCATCGCTGCTGCGGTAGTTGGCCCGCCGATATTGGCATTACACGCCAAAATGTTTTCCTCAAGGCTGAATTTAAACACTTTTCCCACGGCAAAAGTCAGTATCAAGTTCAGCATAGTAATCACAAAGACGAAGGCAAATAGGAGTGGCGCATGGCTGATAATGACTTGAACAGATGCAGGTATGCCAATCACAACAAAAAACATATAAATGGCGTAAGTCCCCAATTCCTGAGTGCCATTCAGTTTGCTAAATGTCTCTTTAAATATTGAGACAATAATAAAAGTGACGGTAGTCAGAAGCAGGTATTTATCGGAAATCAGGCTGAAAACCAGCTCTTGGTAAACGTTGTTTGGCTGCCCAAGCAAGGCTTTTAACCATGATGAAAGCTGAAATGATAGCGCAACGATAAAAATTGACCATGCCAGCGATATAGCAATGTCTTTCAGGGCGATATTTTTTGGTTTCCAATAAGCAGCCGCCAAGGGTTGGGATTTATCTAAATTAGGCGTATTTTCAACCAAATCGGTATATGGACTGCCCCAGAATTTTCTCGCCACTGTCCAACCAGATAAAAGCATCAGGATAATAAAATAAGCGGCCATCATAAAATGATCAGCAACGATGGTAGAGGCCACCATGTCCTGGGAAGTTTCCAGCTTGGCGGCCATTGCCGCAAAGTTAACTCCTCCTCCCGTATAAGAAGCCGATATCATGCCACTGATTTTATCTAACTCTGGTATGTAAACCCTGAAAAGCCAGAAGGAGACGATTGTACCAATCATGGTCGCAACGGAAGAAATCAGGAAAAGTATCAGTAATCGTCCACTTTCTTTAAGAATAGTGTGCAGGTTGGTTTTAAATAATAATAAGGGGATTGCCAGGGGCAGGATATATCCCCAAACAGCATCGTAAGCCGGTGCTTCGGTAGGAATGATATTTAAATTGGAAGCCAAGACAGCAACGATCAATGCAATCACTGCTCCCGGTATTTTAGATGCCCATTTAAAACGCTGTTCTGCCATTATGGCGGCAGCGACAACAATCATAATAAAAGCCCACAGCATTAATGAATTGTCAGCTGTGATGAATGTATTTTTCATTATTTTTTCCCGATATTTTTTAAATAAAAAAGAAGATATTCACGCACTGACTCATTCAATGATTTACTTATTCAAATAGTCTGAAGTTTCATCTATTGCTCCATAAATAGCTGTCCGATTGTTATAAAATGCCCACATGGAGTTACCGTAATCATAATGCCACCACTCAGTCGGTAAATTGGTAAATCCTACTTGCTTCATGGCGTGGTAGAGTAATCGGCGATATAAAGTGGCAGACATATTTTTTTCAGGGGCTTTTTCCAATGCAGCGGTGTAGGAAAGTTCATTCACTTCATCAAACTCTGTCCCCAAAAAAAGTGCATGACCAGATTCTATATTAAAGAGCGTGACATCCACTGCACCTCCTGTCAGATGTGGGCTGATTTGATTTTTTCCTACTGGCGCTGGAGCTACAAATTGCTGTAATAGTTTATGCTGTTCCTCAGCCGATAATTCAGTATATTGCTCTGCGATCTTTACCTGCGTTATCTCTTGCAATGCTTGCTGAGTTTCCCGTGAACGCCAGCCATCCAATACTAAAATCCCCAAATGAGCAGGAAGTAACTGTGATGCTATCCTTAATTTTTCGGCCACACTTTTTCTTACCATACAATATTCAATAGAGCCTTTTATTCCTGCCAGATAATAAACCGATTTTTGTTTTAATTTATTCGAATCAGTAATGATTTCTAAAGATTCATGGCATTCATAAATAGGAATTTCATTAATTATTTTCCAATCAAAATCACCCTCTACCGAGATTTTTTCCGCAGCATTTTTTCCCACGTTTATATTTCCAGAAGAAGCAGATAGCAACATGTTCAACCTTACACTGTGATATTGGTATTGATTTCATTTAAGTAACAATATATTTACAGGTTAGCAACAGAAGTGCTATCCATCAAATTTTATTTATTTTCTATTATTGAGTTAAATCGTCTTTTATATTCAAAAGGTAATCAGGTGAAATGCCAAATCGTCTATGACAAAATAAGCCGACCCTAATATCTGGAGGAGGAATACCGAAACGGTATTCATGACACAACATGACGCAAGACCATCAACTACAAGTAGAAGCCATTAAATGTGGCACGGTTATCGATCACATCCCAGCCCACGTCGGCTTTAAGTTATTGTCACTGTTCAAACTCACCGAAACAGACCAGCGCATTACGATTGGCCTGAATCTGCCTTCCAACCATTTGGGTAAAAAAGATCTGATCAAGATTGAAAACACCTTTCTGACAGAACAACAGGCAAACCAACTCGCCATGTATGCACCCAATGCCACAATCAATAATATTGAGAATTACGTTGTGGTCAAAAAGATGCAAATCAACTTGCCCGACAGAATCGACAGTGTCCTTGTCTGCCCAAACAGTAATTGCATCAGCCATAATGAACCTGTCGACAGCAGCTTCTATGTTATGTCAGAAAAAGACGATGTGGTGTTGCGCTGTAAGTACTGTGAGAAAGAGTTTGATCGTCAAGCCGTTATCGATAACGATTAATCTCCGATTCAAACAATCTATCCGCTGCCAGTTCACGTAATCTGTAAGAATGTCCTGTATCAATTGATGCGGGACAGAGGATCACTATAATGGCGATCCAGAAAATTTTTCCATTTAGATGTCAAACAGGAGTTTCGAATGTCACGTTCTATCCATACCGAAAATGCACCAGCAGCAATCGGCCCTTATGTTCAGGGTGTTGATCTGGGTAGCATGGTTATCACTTCCGGCCAAATCCCTGTTGATCCAAAAACCGGTGCTATCCCTGAAGAGGTGACTGCTCAAGCCCGTCAATCTTTGGAAAACGTTAAAGCTATTATTGAACAATCTGGCTTGAAAGTCACTGATATCGTAAAAACCACCGTGTTTGTTAAGGATCTGAATGACTTCGCGGCCGTGAACGCAACTTACGAAGCGTTCTTCGCTGAACACAATGCACCGTTCCCTGCCCGTTCATGTGTTGAAGTTGCCCGTCTGCCAAAAGACGTGAAAATCGAAATCGAAGCTATCGCCATTCGTGGCTAATTTGTCGTTTTCTCAACCCTGATAACTCCGGTATCAGGGTTGTTATTCCCGTCTCATCTTCCTCCCCCTCATAATCTTCCCTTTCTCTGTCTTGGATCAATTTTTTAGGTTGTATATTAGCTTATAAAAGCTACATATTGTGTTTTAATATAAAATAACCACTACATATAGTATTTATACACAAAATTATCCACATTAAAGCAGAAAGCGAGCCTTCATCTCATTTTGGCCTGTGGATAACATATTGAGGAGCCATATCGTGAAAATGGTTGTGACGCAACAGGATGACGTTAGTAAGGGCAATACCTCTGAACAGGCTTCCCATACATGGCATGATCGGTTAGATCAAGAAATTCGGGGTCTGATCGAGCAAAGCAATTTCTCTCTTCTCAATGAAAATGCCAATAAAGACAGTAAGGTAATTCCAACCCAGCGTGATTTATTGGCTGGAATTGTCGCCCGACAATATGCCAAGCAACATATTCTGCCACATGATGTAGTGCAGGCACACGATAGAGGAGAAATTCACTATCATGATCTGGATTACGCCCCGTTTTTTCCTATGTTCAACTGTATGCTGATCGATTTGCAGGACATGCTGACTAACGGCTTTAAAATGGGCAATGCGGAAATTGAACCGCCCAAATCCATTTCTACCGCCACTGCGGTCACCGCCCAAATCATCGCACAAGTTGCCAGCCACATTTATGGTGGCACAACCATTAATCGTATTGATGAAGTCCTCGCCCCTTTTGTGAAGGCCAGTTATGACAAACATCTGGCCATTGCCAAAGAGTGGAATATTGCCGATCAGCTTGCCTATGCAGAAGCCCGCACGGAAAAAGAGTGTTATGACGCCTTCCAGTCTCTGGAATATGAAGTCAATACGCTGCATACCGCCAATGGACAAACACCATTTGTCACTTTCGGTTTCGGATTGGGGACAACCAACGAAGCCCGCCTGATTCAAATTTCAATTCTGCGCAACCGCATTGCGGGTTTGGGAAAAAACCGTAAGACCGCCGTTTTCCCCAAACTGGTTTTTACCATTCGTGATGGATTGAATCACCGGTTTGGTGATCCCCACTATGACATCAAATTACTGGCCCTGGAATGTGCCAGTAAACGCATGTATCCCGATATCCTCAATTATGATCAAGTGATCAAAGTAACAGGATCATTTAAAACGCCAATGGGTTGCCGCAGTTTTCTCAGCGTGTATGAGGAAAACGGTCAGCAAATTCACGAAGGGCGTAACAATTTAGGCGTTATCAGCCTGAACCTTCCCCGCATTGCGCTCGAAGCTAAGGGTAACGAAGCTGATTTTTGGCAAATTTTGGATCAACGCTTGTCACTCGCCAAAAAAGCGCTGATAACCCGAATTTCTCGCCTCGAAAATACCAAGGCTCGCGTTGCCCCGATCCTCTATATGGAAGGTGCATGTGGTGTACGCCTGAAAGCAGATGACAATATTGCCGATATTTTCAAACAGGGCCGTGCTTCTATTTCGTTGGGCTATATTGGCATTCATGAAACAATAAATGCGTTATATGGTAATCACATTCACCTGTTTGATGATCAACAGCGCCAGCAGAAAGCCATCTCTATTGTTAAACACTTACGTAACGCCGTCGATCAGTGGAAGCGGGAGACGGGTTATGGGTTTAGTTTGTACAGTACACCAAGCGAGAATTTATGTGACCGCTTCTGCCGTTTGGATACCGCTGAATTTGGCATCATCCAAGGTGTCACCGATAAGGGCTATTATACCAACAGCTTCCATCTGGATGTGGAAAGGAAGGTTAATCCCTATGATAAGCTGGACTTTGAAGCACCCTATCCACCATTAGCAAACGGTGGTTTTATTTGCTACGGCGAGTATCCCAATCTGCAACATAATTTGAAAGCATTAGAAGATGTCTGGGATTACAGTTATTCACGTGTGCCTTACTATGGCACCAATACGCCAATTGATGAGTGTTATCAATGTGGTTTTACCGGTGAGTTTGCCTGTACCAGTAAGGGATTCACCTGTCCCCAATGTGGCAATCATGATCCAGCCCATGTTTCAGTTATTCGCCGTGTTTGTGGTTACCTCGGCAGCCCGGATGCCCGCCCATTCAATGCCGGTAAGCAGGAGGAAGTGAAACGCCGCGTGAAACATCTCGGCAATGGGCAAATAGGTTAATAGCATGAATTATCATCAATATTATCCGCTTGATGTGGTAAATGGCCCCGGAACTCGTTGTACGCTGTTCGTATCAGGTTGTTTGCATCAATGCCGTGGCTGCTACAACCAAAGTACATGGCGAATCGATTCAGGCCAGCCTTTTACGCAAGCAATCGAAGATCAGATCATCGCTGACCTAAAAGATCATCGTATTAAACGGCAAGGTCTGTCACTGTCTGGTGGTGATCCTCTGCATCCCCATAATGTTCCCCACATACTGCAACTGGTTAAACGTGTACAGGAAGAATGCCCAGATAAGGATATCTGGCTATGGACAGGTTATGTCCTTAATGAATTAAGTGAAATTCAACAAGAAGTTATCAGTTATATCCATGTGGTAGTGGATGGGAAATTTGAACAAGCGCTGTATGATCCCTCGTTAATCTGGCGAGGCAGCCATAATCAGGTTATCCACTATTTTTAACGCTGCCAATGCAATTTTTTGCCAAAACCGAGGGTATTATTCACCATTTTAATTTCATTGATATTGAGCTGCCAGATTGGGGACTTGGCTGCCAAAGCAATGGGAAAACGGCGGCAATAACGTGCTCTGGCGATAGTTTCAGCTTCACCTGCCAATGGAATGACTTCACCACGAAATTGAACACCCTTGATTTGCGCGATATTGCGTGTTTGGCCGGCAACAGTACCTGCAACGATAGGATTGTTTTGCATCATCTGGCCGTGGCGGGTATCAGATTCCGTCATAAACCAGAACGCCATGCTATCAGCATCAAAAACATAAAAACAGTTCGCACACCATAAATCCTGGGTTGAAGAAGTGCAAAGAGTAAATACATGCTGCCTGGCAAGATATCGGCTAATTATTAAAATTTCTTTATTTAAATCCATATATTTCCATACCGTTATTTTATTTAAGCCATAACAGAACACGACAGGCGCCTTATCCAGTTACGTGTTCTGAATTTGACTCAATAAATCCTGAGGTTTGTATAGAAACACTATAAATTATTTATAAATTTCGGCAACTCCACTGAGTTGATTCTGGCCATTTGCAGACACAACACGGAAATGAGTTGCTCCAGCTTCATCAGCTTTTTTGGATAACTCTGCGGTCAGGCTATCTAGTGTCTCTGCACCACTCACTGAAACAACCCCGATCTTTTCTCCCTTAGCAACCTGAACTTCAGTAGCAGCAAAAGAACCGGAATAAACCGCACTTAATGCTAAAATAGCGATAATAGTTTTTACATTTTTCATATTTTGCTCCTCTACTCATTTTTAACATGGCATTAATCTCTTGTAATTGTGAGCATGTTATACGCTTGTTCAGAATATTATAATTAGCAATTGTTGCTATATTTTTTCAATTTTTTTGAACAAAAAACACTGACACTGGTTAATGAATGACATATAATTTTAATAAATTCATTTTGTTATATTTAAAAATCATCAAAAACTCAGCTTATAATCACACTTATCACTGAAATATGCGTTAATTTCCTACATAAATTAAATTGCTAAAATTATTAAAAATAAATAATGAATATTAAAGTATCTCACTGGTATATTTATCTGATCAGAACACGGGATGGGAGCCTGTATACCGGAATAACCAACAATATCTCTTGTCGATTTAAGCAACATGCAGCCGGAAAAGGCGCAAAATACCTGAAAGGAAAAGCCCCCTTGACGTTGGTCTATCAAAGTCAGGTGGGGGATAAAAGTGTGGCATTAAAAATGGAATATCGCGTGAAAAAACTGAGTAAGCAACAAAAAGAAAGGCTAGTGATAGACCAGCCTCTCTGCATAACGACTTATTTAACAAAAATCAGTTCATCTGAGAAGCTTTTCACTCAGGTTATGCCCACAGGTGAGCAAAATGGGCTGGATAAGTAACCAAACCATGACAGTCTCCCTGTGAAATATCAGCCAGGGGATAGATCAAGAAGTAATCCTCACAATCAGGCCATTGGCAATGCACTTGATATTCACTAGCAAGTTTAAAACCCAAACGGCAGTAGTATTGAGGCTCCCCCAGCACTACAACCGCTCCATATCCAAACTCGTTCAGGCTATCTAGTCCTTCATAAACCAATTTTTCACCAAGCCCATGACAACGATACGGTTCCGCCACTGCCAATGGCGCCAAACCTACCCATTGATGATCTTCACCATTGATATCAACAGGTGCGAAACCGGCATAACCAATCACATGGCCTTCATCGTCGGTCGCAACAATACCTAGTGTCAATAAACCATCTTCTCTTAGTTGATGAATTAACTCAGCTTCTGCCGATGTTTCAAAAGATTGGCGTAACAAACAATCAATCCCCATAGCATCGACAGGAATTTCGACCCTGATTAACATGACGATAACGCGCGATCGTTCTGATCAGCGCCCTCTTTCTGTCCCACTTTGATCAATTCAGCCAGACGCAATAGACCAAAGCGAAGGATGGATGGCATAGATCCCACTTCAATGGAATCCATCTGATTTTTCACATGTAGTCCCAATTCTGTATTCCCTTCAACCCATAAACGATGCTGAAAAACAATGTATCAGGAAAGAGATTAATAGAGAAAAGGAGTTGCTTACAATGTGAAATTCGATGATAAATCCCTTATTAAAAAACGTCTACCGAACGAATCGCAACAGCCTTACAGACATTCAAATCCCCTGTAGAATTTGAATGATCAAATATCCCTGTCGGCTTCTTTATGGATGTGATTTTATGGATATTACGATGAAAAGAACTGTTTAATACGCTGGATGATACAACGAAATTCTTTATTGCGCAGCATACCAACCAAAATGCCTAAAACCATATACATCACACCAAGCAGTAACATCATACCGATATCTTTGTATACATTGTGCAATGGCAATCCCATTTGATTAACCCCTGCTATTGCTTTTGTCGCCCATGTCGAGGGCAATGCCAATGAGATCACCCTGACCCAATCAGGCATCGCCTGGGGCGGCCAGATTGTGCCGGAAATATAGAAGATTGGCGTGGTAATAAAAGCCAGCGTTAAATAAATCATTTCCACGCTACGCAAACATTCTGTCACCAATTTTCCCAATCCCAATACCGTCAACAAGAATGGAAATGTCAGTAAAAGCACAAGGTAAATCGGTGCATCCTGCCGATACCCCAATATCCACGGCCACAGGATAAAAAAGATCACTGACAGAAATAGCCAGATAGGGATCAAAGCGGACAATGTTCCTAAATAGACGGGTAACGGCGGATTACCTTTGGGCGTTTCCCGCAGGGTAATACTGACGCGAACACAAGCTACTAACAAAGAGTGTTGCAACAGCATGACCAATAAACCAGGAAATATGATTGCAGCATAGCTGACACCCGGATTAAATAACCCAATAGTTTCACTTCGAATCGGTTGTAGCAAAGTTTTCACCTGCTCAATGCTGAAACCCGATTGCAAAAGTAATTTGCCGTTGTATTCTGACAAAAGTTGTTGATAAGCCAGTGCCAAATCCTGTTGGATCTGCCCATTGGCGAGACGATTTGTCGCATCACCATAAACCGGCACAGTGACATTCTGTCCACTCAACAGACGTTTTTCAAAATCCACCGGCACGATGATAATGGCAAAGATTGTGCGCTGTAGCATGTCACGACGGGCATCATCGAGATTGCTGTAGATTTGGGGTGCCACTTTTGCCATGGAATCAATACGGCGGATCAGCGTGCGACTCGCATGGCTGTTATCCTGATCGATCACTGCAATCGGTAAGTCCCACAAAGAAGGACGAATGTAGACCAGGCTCATCACACATAGCGAAACAATCAACAGCAACCACATGGGTTTTTCCAGCATCCCCAAAAATACATCGCGCAGGGTCTGCCAATACAACGCCCAATTTGTTTGCCCATTACTCGACATTATGCGGTTCCCTCTGATCGATTAAGGCGCTGCCACAAGCGATTGCGAATCAAAAGGCCACAAACCGCAGGATAGATCATCAATATCAGGCAAACATGCAAAATAATCTGTAGTGATACCTCTCGCAGGAAGATATCAAACATGGCATTCAAAGCATAAGTTAATGGCTCAAGAGTAGAGATAACCCTCGCGGGCCATACCATAGAGAGTGTTGGCACGAGCATGCCAGAAAACGTCATCGCAATACTGACTAACATCCCAATCAAGGTATAGGCAGTTATTGCACTGTTGGTGAAGGTAAACAGCAATAGGCCAATGCTTTGTGCAGCAATCACATAGAAAAATCCAACAATCGGCATATACAAAGGATTACCCGCTACTTTTGCTCCCGAAAAAAGAACCAGTGCCGTAATTTCCACCATCAATAGCAGTGTGAAAATCAAGGTATAAGGCGCCAATTTTCCCAACAATGCTCCGATGAAATATCTCGTTTCCAAGAGCTGTTTTCCTCTGGCCATTGTATAGATAGTACATGTGACGACAAAAAGTTGTAATAGATGAATGGTTGCCGCAAATTGCTGGTAATAGATATAACTGCCGCTGGCGTTAAACAAGCTGTCATAGGACATGGTTGCTTTAGCTAATGGAGGTAACTGCCGGCCTATTTCGGAAGCAATGATTGTACGGTATTTTGCATTAGTTTCCGCCACCAATCCGCTGAAATCCTGAGTCGAGTAGCGACCTGCGCCATAAAATAGGGCGTTGTAATACATACTTACCGTCGGCTGTTTCCCGCTTAAAGCATCTTTTTCAAAATCCTCAGGGATATAAAGTAGGGAGTAATCCTGCGCCCTACGCAAACGTTCTATAGATTCTGGTAAGCTATTGTCATAAGACTTAATATTCGCATGGGGTGCAGCATCCAAGTTACGGATAAAAGTGCGTGACAGCGTACTCTGGTCATTATCCACAACCGAAACAGGCAAATTAAACAGTGTTCCTTCTGAATAATTAGCACTAATTAAGATAAACAGCAGCAAAGGAAACAGCCACCCTAGCCAGTGAAAAACCGGACTATGCAGCGCAGTACTAAATTCTCGCGTAAATTCCTGTTCGAAACTGCTCCACACCGCTTTTCTATTCATCAGGCGGCCCTTATTTATACCTTACTTATTCCAGAGCCATAAGGCACTCATACCCGGACGTAAGCCATCAACGGGTTGCAATGGATATAACCGAACCTCAAACGTTCTCAGGTCAAAATCCCCCGTCGCCCGGGTTGCGCGTTTCGTTGCATAATCCCCCATTGGCGCGATATAACGGATTTCAGCTTCAATCTCTTTATTTCCCAGTGCAGGTACACGCAATTTAATTTTGTCGCCCTTGCGAACGTTCGCCAAAATATTTTCACGCAGGTTATAAACAAAATAAGCCTCTGAAATACGTATCAATGTCGCCAACGGGCTATTAGCATTAAAAAGTTGACCAACTTCTGCCGGCAATGGCCCGATTTCGCCATCAACAGGGGCTTTGACTTGCAGATCATCACTCTGTATTTTCAATTCACGCAGGTTTTCTTCTGCTTCATTCAATGCTGCCTGAAACTGCTGTCTTAACTCTATACGGTCGCCATTTTTTCCTTCATCCAAATCTGCTTTAGCCCCCAACATCTTTTGATAGGCAATATCCCGTGCGTTGCGTGCATTATCCAGAGCACTGGCAGATACATAGCCGTTGGCTGACATATTTTTGAGGCGATTAAATTCACGTTGTGCGTTTGTGTACTCTGATTGGGCCTGTGCAAAAATAGCTTCTAAATTTCGAATGTTCTCCTCTCGAGTTCCATGCAGGGATAATTCAAGTTTTGCCTTAGCTTGATCACGTACAGCTTGCGCCGCGGCAACTTTAGCCGCCAGTTCAGGACTATCAAGACTCACCATCAGTTGTCCTGCTTTGACACTATCTCCTCGTTCAATATGGACCTTAACGACTCGCCCCATCGCTTTAGACGCAACAATAACTTCTGGCGCATCAACCTCTCCTTGCAACAAGAGCTCCTGACTATGGGAACGGAAAAGTACTGCCATCGCGATTAGAAAAATAATCAGTAATATTGTGAAAAGTGTTCTTTTCTTCATTATGTTCTGCAAGCCTTAAGCGTACTATCAGATCAAAATTTTCGATAAAATTACAGCCAGCCCGATATTATTTACAGTGTCAGTTAAGTTAAGGCAAACCGCATAAACTATGCCTAAATATTCTCCACTGCCTAAATTTTAGCACTTCCGGGGAAAAACCCCTTATCAGTGATAAATACTGCCATAAACCCTATAACGCTGGTAAGCAAAGGTCATATCGGTATAAAACCCCATAATAATAGTATGATGTTTTTTAACAAATATAAAACATTTAACACATCATCATATAAAACTGAATAGTAATCACAAAAACAATTAGTTAATTAAATTTATATTAATTAATTTAATAGAGAGGATGAATTAATCGCTATAATTCTTTTTCATTCAAGATAAATATTGAAAAAATAAAAGACCTGCGAAAAATAAACGTAAATTATGCAATAAAATTAAATATTTCAATTAAAATTATAAATTCGTATTTATTAATAGAGTAAAAAAACAAATGCTATCTTTCAGCCCCAAATATTTTCGATAACTATTCATTCCCAATAAGAATCAGCTGATTTTATTTTATAACAAAATAGAAAACAAATAATAAACAAATCATGTTTTCTTGCATTTTTATAACAATCAGAAAAAAGGCATTAAGATAATATAAAACAAAATGATAACCATTTATTTTTACTTAATTATTTAAATAAAATGGGGTTTAAATATCAAATTGATTGATATAAAAAGTTATATTGATCAAAAAATAATTTTATGCTGGAATAAAAAACCACACTTGGCGTTTTTCTCCCTAATTACACGACTTATGGCAGGCAGTAAATAGAAAATAATATCCTGGAATGGATAGGTTTGCTGCTGGCTATCGCATGGTATTTTTTATTGTTACGGGTCTATAGATATGAACAAAAAATTCGATAAGCCACGCTTACATAATAAGCAAAGTTTGGTGAAACGTGTAGCCTGGGTGAACATTGTCACCCAACTTGCGTTTCCCGTTGCTGGTGCATTCACTCCCGTTATCGCTACTGCCGAAACCCTCTCAACTTTTCAAAATGAAACATGGGGATTACCAACAGAGCCTTATGTCCTGAAATCAGGAGAAAATGTCAAAATCGTCGCTAAACGTTATGGTTTAACTGTCTCTGATTTAAAAAAAATCAACCAATTGCGTACCTTTGATAAGCCTTTTATCACACTCGGAGTGGGTAGCGAGATTGATGTTCCAAAACCTCGAAACAATAAATTTTTACCTTTTAACTATTCCTCATCAGAAATCTCTTTATCAAAGCAACCTTTATTAAAACAATCATCATTAGAACAACCCTCATTAGACAAAGTCCCTCTTAAAGAAGACAAGTCTTCTATTGATGAAAATTCTAGTAATCTGGCTGAGATTTCCTCTCGCATTGGCCAGTTACTAGCCAGTGACGACATTAAGAATAATGCAGCAAGCCAATTAAACAGCCTGGCAATGGGCGAAGCCAATCAGAAAATTCAAAATTGGTTGGGACGCTATGGCACTGCTCGTGTACAGCTTAATATAGATAGTCATGGCCATTTGAATGACAGCCAATTTGATATGTTACTGCCGCTGTATGATACCTATCACCAGATGATTTTTACACAGTTCGGCTTGCGCCATATTGATAAACGCAATACCGCCAATATTGGATTTGGACAACGTCATTTTTTTGATGATTGGATGCTGGGCTACAATGCTTTCTTCGACCACGATATCACTGGTGATAATAGCCGACTCGGTCTTGGGGCAGAATATGCCCGCAATTACCTGAAATTAGCGGCTAACGGCTATATTCGCTTAAGTAATTGGAAAGAATCCCGCCTATTGACCGATTATGATGAGCGCCCCGCCAATGGCTTCGACCTGAAAGTACAAGGTTATTTGCCTTCTTTACCACAATTCGGTGGTAAGTTGGTGTATGAGCAATATTTCGGGAATGAAGTTGGGCTTATGAGTAAAGACCATCGCCAGAAAAATCCCTCGGCCTTCACTTTCGGGGTTGATTACACGCCTATCCCATTGCTGACTTTCGGTATTGACCGCAAACAAGCTATGTCCGGTGGTGGGGAAACCCTGTTCAATATCGAACTGAGTTATGAGATTGGTACGCCATGGGCTAAACAGATTGATCCAGATGCAGTAGCATTTAAGCGCTCTCTGCAAGGCAGTCGCTATGATCTGGTTGATCGCAACAACCAGATCGTTTTGGAATATCGCAAACGTGAAGTGATCTCTCTGGCAATAGATAATTTGATTATTGGTCATGCGAGAGATACCAAACCTCTCCATGTCAGTGTCAACAGCAAATATGGGTTTAAAGATATTGAGTGGGATGCAGCAGACTTTTTTGCCAATGGAGGTAATATCCAACACCAAGGTAGCACACACTACCTATTGACCTTGCCCAAATATCAATCTCAGGGCAACAATACCTACACGGTGGGAGCTATTGCTTACGATGAGCACGGCAATACATCCAAACGGGCTGAAGTAAAAGTACAAGTGCTTCCCGCTGTAGTTAATGCTAATAAATCCACCTTCTCAGCAAAAGACAAAGAGCTTCTGGCTGATGGTCATGTCACTACCCTCCTGACATTAACTCTGAAAGATAAAGATGACAAACCTATACGCGGAGCTGCCTCAGACATCAAATTGGTCTCAAGTGGATTAAGTGGAAATGGCAGTGATCCCAAGATCGATAAAATGAAAGAAGTCCAACCGGGTATCTATGAATCTAAACTCACTGCTGGCGAAAAGAGCGGGGTACTGAAAATCACTCCAGAAGTAGAGGGTATTATCATCAAGCCCGTCGAGATCATGTTCGTACATCCTGAGGCGCCAATCGTCAAAAATTTAGCCATAGCTGGCAAATTGGAGATGGGCCAGAAATTAAGCGCAACCTATACCTTTAATCCTAATCATGGCGACCCAACGGATAAATCAATCTATGTCTGGGGCAATAAGGGCAATATTGACATAACCAAAGGCCATACAATAACAGAATCAGGCAAGATCCCCGACTATACATTGACACTGTCAGATGCGGGTAGGGTGAAAGAGATTGCTGTTCAGGCAAAAAATGCGATGGATCGTATCGGCAATACACAGAGCGTTGATACCAGCATGAGTGCCGATCAAGGAAACCATACCCATGATGGTGGAAAAGGGGGTACTGTCAGAGGGCTAGCCGACGATATGACGATCACAGTAAGCGCTGATAAGGTTAAAAACCATGAACCGATCATACTGAAAATCAAAACGCTAAATCACGAACAGCCAGCCCAAAATGTCGCAGTCAGAGTTAACGCCATCAAGTCACTGAATCGTCAGAATGTTACTGAGAAAATCACGGCTTTACTGAGAGGCAAATCAGGTACGTACCAAGGTTTCACGGACGATCAAGGTGTTTTGTCTATTGCCGTGACCGATCCGAACGGGCTTGGCGTGAAGACGACATTATCTATCTCAGTGGACGGTATTGCGGCCTCACAAACTAAAGATGTCATTTTTACTGTGGCTACCAGCCCAGACGTTCCCGTAGCTAATTTTTGGGGGCATATGCCTGATACCGTAGTGGCTGAAAATGGCGTTATCTTTAAGCGCCCTCGATTGCAAGCAGAACTAATGGCTAATCATTTATTCGGACAGGACACTTATACCGAAGATGGCGAAATATGGCCACGCCGTCACGCAACAGGAGCCGCATGGTACTGTAAGAAAATACATAGCAAGTTGCCAACAAAAGAAGATTTGATGGCTCTGTACCGGGTCCATCCAAACAATGCAATGCATGACCAACTTGGTTGGCCTGAACGTCGCTCCTATCGTTCTGCAACGATAGGGAAAGACGAAAAAGGGAAAGATGAACATTACGTTGTGAATATAAACGAAGGATTTGAACATGTTGTCAGTGATAAAGTCTATGATTACGTTATCTGTAAAGAATAACGCCATTTGTAAGTCATTTTCATTGTCTGGCAAAATCCGCCCCAAGAGGGGCGGATAATTCTTCCCCAGTCCTATAAAGACGTTATCCTGCCACACCTATTGACTTGACGGTGTTAAATTCTACCTTTGATAATAGCGTCTTAAATTTTTATCGTTATTAATCACATATTATTAATTACAAAATGAAAATATATGTACGAATTTAACCTTGTGTTGTTATTACTTCAGCAGATGTGTATCTATCTGGTGATCGCTTGGCTCCTGAGTAAAACCCCCCTGTTTATTCCCTTGTTGCAAGTAACTGGCCGTTTACCTCATCAGCTGATGTGTTACGTAATTTTTTCCATCTTCTGCATTATGGGAACGTATTTTGGGCTAAATGTTAACGATTCGATTGCCAATACCCGTGCGATTGGTGCTGTGTTGGGAGGCTTTCTCGGCGGACCAACAGTCGGTGCGATGGTAGGGTTCACTGGGGGTTTACACCGCTATTCTCTCGGCGGGATGACTGCATTTAGCTGTATGGTATCCACCATTGTAGAAGGTGTATTGGGTGGCCTTGTACATATTTATTTGATGAAAAAAGGACAGATCAATAAATTATTGAACCCGTGGACGGCGGCCATTGTCACTTTCCTTGCTGAATGTAACCAAATGGGCATTATCCTGCTACTTGCCAATCCTTTTAGTGAAGCTCTGAGTTTAGTAAAAGATATTGCTGCCCCCATGATCATCGCCAATAGTATCGGGGCGGCCATGTTTATCCGTATCTTATTGGACAGACGCGCTATTTTCGAAAAATACACCAGCGCTTTTTCTGCCCAAGCGTTAAAAATTGCTGTTTGTACAGAGGGAATTTTACGTAAGGGATTCAATGAAGATAATAGTATGCGCGTAGCCAAAGTTATCTATCAGGAGTTAGAGATCGGGGCCGTCGCGATTACGGATAGGGAGAAGTTACTGGCGTTTATTGGTATCGGCTCAGATCACCATTTACCCGGCACCCCGATTGCTTCCAAACAGTCTCATCGTGCCATTGAGAATAATGAAGTTGTCTATGCCGATGGCAATGAAACTCCTTATTGCTGTTCCCTTAGCTCAACCTGCAAACTTGGCTCCGCTCTGGTAATCCCTTTACGGGGGGAAAACCAACAGGTTATTGGTACTATCAAACTCTACGAAGCCAAGAATCGTCTATTCAGTTCCATCAATCGCACATTGGGAGAGGGAATTGCCAGCCTGCTTTCTGCCCAAATTCTTGCCGGACAGTACGAACGGAATAAACAATCTTTGCTACAATCAGAAATAAAGCTCCTTCACGCGCAAGTGAATCCTCACTTTTTATTTAATGCCTTAAATACACTGCAAGCTGTTATCCGTCGGGATAGCCAGCAGGCAGGCCAGCTTGTGCAGTATCTCTCAACATTTTTCCGTAAGAATTTAAAGCGACCTGAAGATATCGCCACGTTAGAAAATGAGCTAGAGCATGTAAACGCTTACTTACAAATTGAAAAGGCCCGTTTCCGTGAACACCTCCAAATTGCTATCGAGATACCTGAATCCTTACGCAATGCACGGTTACCAGCCTTTTCCCTCCAACCAATGGTAGAAAATGCCATTAAACATGGCACATCACAGTTACTGGATACAGGAAGAATTACGATTAGAGCCTATCAAGAAGACCAATTGCTATTGGCAGAGATTGAAGATAATGCAGGGCTATATTGCCCCAAAAAAGTGGGGGATGAAGGTCTTGGGATGAGCTTAGTAGATAAACGTCTGCGGCTTCGTTATGGTAAACAGTATGGGGTGAGAGTTGATTGTCAACCAGAAGAATTTACCCGTGTCATTTTGTGTTTGCCATTAGAAAAAAAACAGGCTAAAAAAGCGGCGTAAATATGAATATATTGATTGTTGACGATGAGCCATTGGCTCGTGAAAATCTACGTTGTCTGCTGGCAGAGGAAACTGATATTCAAATCATGGGAGAATGTGCCAACGCAGTCGAAGCGATTGGTGCCATCCATCGTCTGAAACCCGATGTTGTTTTCCTCGATATTCAAATGCCCCGTATTACCGGACTGGAAATGGTGGGTATGCTCGATCCAGAGCATCGCCCTTACATTGTTTTCCTGACTGCATTTGATGAATATGCAGTGCAAGCCTTTGAAGAACATGCATTCGATTATTTATTGAAGCCGCTGGAAAAAGAGCGCCTGAGTAAGACACTGCAACGACTGCGTTCTGGCTATCAAAAACAAAATCTGGCAGATCTTCAACGTGAAGATGAACAACTGAAATATATTCCCTGCACTGGACATAGCCGAATCTGGCTGATGCCATTGGATGATGTTCTGTATGTCACTTCCCGCCTGAGTGGTGTATATGTCATGAACGCTAACGGGCAGGAAGGCTTTACCGAGTTGACCCTGCGGACACTGGAAACCCGCACGTCACTAACTCGCTGCCATCGCCAGTATTTAGTCAACATGACCCAATTACGGGAAATTGTTTTTGGAGACAATGGGCAGGCAGAGCTGGTACTGAGCAATGATAAGCGTATTCCAGTTAGTCGTCGTTATCTGAAACCGCTTAAGGAAGCATTGGGGTTAAATTAATCACCGCTTAGGGCATAATTTCTCAACCCTACAGGAAAATAAACAAAGGAAATGCCCTTGGCGGATTTTTATCTCAAAATTAAAACTAACCTAATGATCCTGAAAAACCTAAAAAATCAGCAAGATCTTGAGATTACGGGAAATTTCAGTACCCCACGTTTGCTGATCGGTGACTTTTATAACGCGATGTTTCAATTAAATGCTCTGCTCAATCAGCATGGCTTCCTACAAGGAATTAAGCAGCTTTTTGAGTGCAAACACCGTATCCATTGGATCAAAATGAAGGAGGATTGTGTCCTGTGGAAGAACGAATTTTGCAGGAAGTGGCACATGCTGGTTTCAAAGGCAAGTTAAGAAAACGCATTATTCATCAAGGTGAGCGCTTACTTTCAGATGCTGAGGTCAAAGCTGAATTAAACAAACATATTACTAAGAAAAAACTTTAATAAAATCAGCAAAATAAATAGCAAAAGCCCTTTCTCTTAACGGAGAAAGGGCTTTATTTAATTCATCATTGCGATATTTTCAATGCAACGATAAATCAAGCAAGTCAATGAAAAATTAGTGCTTATACATTGCCATTGCTTTGACGGCGACGTGGTGCTTCATCGTTGCTGCGACCGCGGAAAGAACCACGCTCACCACCGCGACGTTCGTTGTTAAAACGACGACCACCGTTATTACCAAAACCATCACGGTCACGACGTGGGCCATTGCCACCATTGCCACCATTACCGCCGTTACCATTGCGGCCACCACGACGCTCACGGCGTTCAAATGGTTGCGCATCACCCATCAACTGCATATTCATTGGTTTGTTCAGAATACGAGTACGGGTGAAGTGAGACAGCAACTCCCCTGGCATCCCTTTTGGCAGTTCAATCGTAGAGTGGGTAGCAAACAGTTTGATATTACCGATATAACGGCTGCTGATATCACCTTCATTTGCAATTGCGCCCACAATATGGCGAACTTCAACACCATCATCACGACCAACTTCAATGCGATACAGTTCCATATCACCCACGTCACGACGCTCACGACGAGGACGATCACCTCTGTCACGCTCACCAAAGCTATTACTGTTACTATTGCTATTGCTATTGCGACGACGGTCATCACGATCGTTGAATTCACGGCGAGGACGACGCACTGGATCGGGTGGCAGAATAAGTGGGCGCTCACCTTGTGCCATTTTCAGCAGGGCTGCTGCCAGTGTTTCCATATCCAGATCATCGCCGGTTCCCAGTTTAGACAACAATGCGCGGTATTGATCCAGATCGCTGCTTTCCAGTTGATTCTGAACATTGGCCGCAAATTTCTCCAGACGACGCTGGCTCAGAAGCTCTGCGTTTGGCAGTTCAACTTCCGGGATTGTCAGTTTCATGGTGCGTTCAACGTTACGCAGCAAACGACGTTCGCGGTTTTCAACAAACAACAGGGCACGACCCGCACGGCCAGCGCGACCGGTACGACCGATACGGTGTACATAAGATTCTGCATCCATTGGGATGTCGTAGTTAACAACCAAACTAATGCGATCAACATCCAGGCCACGAGCAGCTACATCAGTCGCAATCAGAATGTCCAAACGGCCATCTTTCAAGCGCTCAAGTGTCTGTTCACGCAGAGCCTGGTTCATGTCACCATTCAATGCCGCAGAGTTGTAGCCGTTACGCTCCAGCGTTTCTGCAACTTCCAGCGTTGCATTCTTGGTGCGCACGAAAATAATCGCAGCATCAAAATCTTCTGCTTCAAGGAAACGCACCAACGCTTCATTTTTGCGCATACCGTAAACAGACCAGTAGCTTTGGCTAATGTCAGGACGGTTTGTCACACTGCTCTGAATACGAACTTCCTGTGGATCATTCATGAAACGACGAGTGATGCGGCGGATCGCTTCTGGCATTGTCGCGGAGAACAGCGCGGTTTGATGTTCAGCAGGGATCTGGCTCATGATGTTTTCAACATCTTCGATAAAGCCCATACGCAACATTTCGTCAGCTTCATCCAGTACCAAACCTTTCAGGTTGGACAGATCCAATGTTCCACGTTTCAGGTGGTCGAGTAAACGTCCCGGCGTTCCCACCACAACTTGTGGTCCCTGACGCAAGGCACGTAACTGAACGTCATAACGCTGTCCACCGTAAAGTGCAACAACATTCACATTGCGCATATGTTTGGAAAAATCTGAACACGCTTCAGCAACCTGCACCGCCAGTTCACGGGTTGGCGCTAACACAAGGATTTGTGGCGCTTTAAGTTCAGCATCAATGTTATTCAATAAAGGTAAGCTGAAAGCGGCGGTCTTACCACTGCCCGTCTGTGCCATACCCAGCACATCACGGCCGCTCAGCAGGTGTGGAATACATTGTTGTTGAATAGGAGAAGGCTTCTCATAGCCCAGGTCTCCCAACGCAGAAAGGATAGGTGCTGATAAACCTAAATCAGCAAAAGAGATTTCAGTCTCAGTGGTCATGTAATGGTGCCTCATTGATCATGGCGGCCAGTCTACATAACACAGTGAAAAGAATTTCTGTCATTTTCATTTAAAATGTGAACTGGCTCAAATTATGTTATTAAACGAACAAACAAGCCCCCATCTCCAGAGATGCGGACTTTAAAATCTGTCGTGAAAATGTTCGTCAGCTATTGTTGGTTCGATTCCGATAAATCATCTTGTTTTTGGCCCAATAGCGCCAATTCCAACAATGCGTAGCGGTGCTCAACAAAGTTATGCACATTGTTAGCCACCGTCAGCTTGAATAACGCAGTTGCGCTATCCTCATCCCCCAGACTTAGGTAATGTTTACCTAAATAGAAGTCAGTTTCACTGAGATGCTCAGCGAGCGAAGTGTTATCTGTTGAACCCTGTTTTAAGCGTTCCATCAATATTTTTTCACCGATTTTGCCTAAATAGAATTCAACAATATTCCAGCCCCATCTTCCCCGGTTCGCTTTGTCAAAATGGTGCGACAAATTAGTCATTGCAGCCTTAGGATCAATTTTATCTTCCACAAGGTACAACCACAACGAACGGAAGGGATCATTTGGATCGTCTTGATAAAACGCCTGCAGATCATCCTGCGCCAATCGATAGCGGCCACCGTAATACAGTGCAATGCCGCGATTCATTCGCGCGTAGTTGTAAGTTGGATCAAGCTCTAAAACAGAATCAAACGCTTCATAGGCAGAATCAAAATTGCCTGCCTGCGTAAAATAAATTCCCAGATAATTAAAAATTTCAGGAATATCAGGGCGGATAGACAAAGCCACTGAAAAATCATTCTGCGCCAGTGCCCTCAGCCCGAGGCTATCATACAGCACACCTCGTTCATATAAAAGCTGTGCATATTCATCTTCCGTTAGTGACCGACTCGCAAGTATTTGCTCCATGCGAGCCAGAATAACCTCTTGTTGCAATGTTGGTTGTAATGGAATAGCAATCACTTCATTTTTACGCCACCCAGTGCCGCTACATCCCACAAGGAGAAAAATAGCCGCAACATAACACCAGCGCAGAAAAGAATTCATTTCCCACTCCCGAAGCCAGACATCAATCAGAATGCCCTATTACTCCACCCACATTGTATATTTCAGGCGTCCTGCCCAAAATTGACGTTCTCTCATCTTTCAAACTACTGCTAAGAACAATAACTCGAAATTTATTGAGATAAACGGCGCCCTTTTTACAGGACGCCGCTCTTTACGTCAAATTTATTCTACTGATGATTCCGGTGATTGCAATTCTGCGTCAGTTGTAATCACGGCTTCTTTCATGCTCAGGCGGATACGTCCCTGACGGTCAATTTCCAGCACTTTCACAGGAACTTCTTGCCCGATTTGCAGATAATCAGTGACTTTCTCTACACGTTTTTCGGCGATCTGAGAAATGTGTACCAGCCCTTCTTTACCGCCGCCGATAGCAACGAATGCACCAAAATCAACAATGCGGGTCACTTTACCAGCATAAATACGACCCACTTCAACTTCCGCAGTGATTTCTTCGATACGTCTGATAGCATGACGTGCTTTGTCACTGTCAGTCGCCGCAATCTTCACTGTACCGTCGTCTTCAATTTCAATGGTAGTCCCTGTTTCTTCCGTCAATGCGCGGATCACGGAACCCCCTTTACCAATCACGTCTTTGATCTTGTCTGGGTTGATCTTGATAGTGTGGATACGTGGTGCAAATTCAGAAATATCATTGCGTGGACAATTAATTGCCTGTTCCATCACATTCAGGATGTGCAGACGAGCACCTTTAGCCTGATTCAGAGCAATCTGCATAATTTCACGGGTAATACCTTCGATTTTGATGTCCATTTGTAGTGCGCTGACACCATCACGGCTACCCGCAACTTTAAAGTCCATGTCGCCCAGATGATCTTCGTCACCCAGAATGTCCGACAGAACAACAAAGTTTTCCCCTTCTTTCACCAGCCCCATTGCGATACCCGCAACGGCTGCCTTAATTGGCACACCTGCATCCATCAATGCCAGTGATGCACCACAGACAGAAGCCATAGAGGAAGAACCGTTGGATTCAGTGATTTCAGATACCACGCGAACGGTATATGGGAATTCGTTGATGCCTGGCATCACAGCCAATACACCACGTTTCGCCAGACGACCGTGACCAATTTCACGACGTTTTGGTGAACCGACCATGCCAGTTTCACCGACAGAGTACGGAGGGAAGTTGTAGTGGAACAGGAAGCGATCTGTACGCTCACCCATCAGCTCATCGATAACCTGAGCATCACGCTCTGTGCCCAGTGTTGCAGTTACCAATGCCTGAGTTTCACCACGGGTAAACAGGGATGAACCATGAGTACGTGGCAGTACACCTGTGCGAACGTCCAGAGCACGAACCATGTCTTTTTCACGGCCATCAATACGCGGTTCACCACGCAAAACACGGCTACGAACAACATTTTTCTCCAGAATAGCGAGAACTTCAAGCACTTCGGTTTCTTCCAGTTCAACGCCTTTTTCTGCAAATTCTGCCAGGATAGCCACAGTGACTTCTTCTTTGATACTATCAACCTGAGCATAACGTTCCTGCTTCTCAGTAATACGATAAGCATCACCCAGACGGCTTTCAGCCAGTTCTGCAACACGATCGTGCAGAGGTTGATTAACAGGCACTGGTGCCCAATCCCATTTCTCTTTACCTGCTTCAGCAACCAGCGCATTGATGTTATCAATCACAATCTGTTGTTGCTCATGACCAAACACAACCGCACCCAACATTTGCTCTTCAGTCAGCAGTTCCGCTTCGGACTCTACCATCAGCACCGCGTTATTTGTACCTGCAACGACCAGATCCAAACGGCTGTGTTTCAGCTCATCGCTAGTTGGGTTCAGAACGTACTGATCGTTAATATAACCAACACGCGCAGCACCAATTGGACCATTGAATGGAATACCAGACAGCGCCAGTGCAGCGGAAGAGCCGATCATGGCAACGATATCAGGGTTTACTTGTGGATTAACAGAAACGACTGTCGCGATGATTTGAACTTCATTCAGGAAACCTTCTGGAAACAGAGGGCGTAGAGGGCGGTCAATAAGACGAGCAACTAATGTTTCACCTTCTCCCGGACGGCCTTCGCGACGGAAAAAACTTCCCGGAATACGGCCAGCAGCGTAAGTACGCTCCTGATAGTTAACGGTCAGAGGGAAGAAATCCTGACCTGCTTTGACTTTCTTTTGACCAACAACGGTGACAAATACCGCTGTGTCATCCATATTTACCATAACGGCTGCTGTCGCCTGACGAGCCATCATGCCAGTTTCGATGGTCACAGTGTGCTGACCATACTGAAATTTACGAACAATCGGATTAAGCAAAATAATTTTCCTTTGTTAATGTTGCCGATTTAAGAAACCAGCAACAATGGATTTTCTCTTCTTGCTACACCCTCACGACTAATGACAGTGCTCACTGCTTTGAGGACTCTCATTAGCCGCGCGAGTCACTGTAGCGGAAGAGGTTCAAGTTTTAGAAACGGTGCAAAAAACAGTAGATTAAATTTTCCGATTCTGTTTCCTGACAATTCCGTTTCCTAGAAGAAAAGGGGCCCGATTAGGCCCCTTTCCACTGAAACTCATCAATTAGCGACGCAGTCCCAGACGCTCAATCAGAGCAGTATAGCGTGCCACATCTTTACGCTTCAGGTAGTCCAGTTGCTTACGACGCTGTGCAACCTTTCTCAGCAGACCACGACGGCTGTGGTGATCTTTTTTGTGCTCTGAAAAGTGACCTTGCAGGTGGTTGATGTCAGCAGTCAGCAGTGCGATCTGAACTTCGCTGGAACCACTGTCGTTAGCGCCGCGACCAAATTCAGCAATAATCTGCGCTTTTGCAGCAGTACTTAGAGACATAGTATAACTCCAAATATGTAATTTAAAATGACGAGTGCCGATCTCTAATTCAGCCACTCATGTACAGACGCGGTATTCTACGCTGCAAATAGGTGAAGCGCAAGACAGCACAATCACCGTCATTCTGTGCCCCAACTCAATTTACCTGCTGCAAATTCCTTGTCTGTTGCTATCATTATTCCGTTTCAACAACCAAACGGCGTGGAGCCACTAGTCCATCATCATCAATCACTGCAATGCCGATAAATTTATTTTCATCACCTTCGGTCACCCTCACCCATTCATCTGAAGCCAAATTATGTTTGCTGCGAACCGGCTGGCCTTGTTTGAAGTAAGACGCAACGACAGATGTTAAGTGAATGACAGGAAAATGAACCACGGCGGTATCCATTGGTAGCAATAATGGATCAAGCAATTCCCACGCCTCAATTTCTTGATCTTCAGCTTGTTGGTTTAACTCATATAACTGTTCCAACGTTACCATTCTTTGATTGGGATAATTGGCAACCTGCAAACGACGCAGATAAATGACATGCGCGCCACAACCCAAAAGTTCCCCTAAATCATCAATGATGGTACGAATATAAGTGCCCTTGGAACAGTGTATTTCCAATTCCAGCTCATTCCCTTCCCAGCGAATGAATTGTAATTCATAAACAGTGATAGGACGCGCTTCACGCTCAACTTCAATACCCTGACGGGCATATTCGTATAGCGGTTTTCCCTGATGTTTCAATGCAGAGTACATAGAAGGAACCTGCATGGTATCACCACGGAATTGATCCAATGCAGCATTGAGCTGAGATTCGGTGATTTTTACGTCGCGCTCACTGATGATTGTTCCATGTGAATCCGACGTATCTGTACGTTGCCCCAAACGGGCAATCACACGATAGCGTTTGTCAGAATCCAGCAAGAATTGGGAAAATTTGGTCGCTTCACCCAGGCAAATCGGCAACATGCCTGTCGCCAATGGATCGAGTGCACCAGTATGACCCGCCTTACTGGCATTAAAAATCCGCCTGACTTTCTGTAACGCATCATTGGAGGAGATATCCTGTGGCTTATCCAGCAACAGTACACCGTGTATAGCACGGCCTTTACGACGGCGCCCCATCATTTTTCCTCATTGTGATCCGCAGATGCGCGACGCTTCTCATCATTTTTAACGACGTTGCTAACCAAATTCGACATACGCATCCCTTCCACCAAAGAACTGTCATAAGAGAATGTCAGCTCAGGAATGATACGCAGGCGCATCGCTTTACCCAGTAGGGAACGAATAAAACCAGAGGCTTCGTTCAATGCCTTGATGCCTTCTTTAACCATATCTGAATCATGCCCGTCCACCAGTACGTTCAGAAAGGTGACAAATACTTTGGCATAAGCCAGATCGCGGGAAACCTCAACACCGGAGACTGTCGCCATACCGATACGGGGATCTTTGATTTCACGCTGTAAGATGATGGCAATTTCTTTTTGCATTTCCTGTGCAACGCGCTGAGTACGACTAAATTCTCTTGCCATTGTTATATCTCCTGACATTTTGGGGGGCATAAAGCCCCCCAAGAATGGAATGAATCTATTGATAAATAACGGTATTAATCGATGGAGCGTTTAATTTCAATCACTTCAAAGACTTCAATCATGTCACCAACGCGAACATCATTGTAGTTCTTCACACCGATACCACATTCCATACCATTACGGACTTCGTTAACGTCATCCTTAAAGCGACGTAAGGATTCCAATTCACCTTCGTAAATAACAACGTTATCGCGCAGTACGCGGATCGGATTATTACGCTTGATGGAACCTTCTGTCACCATACAACCAGCAATAGCACCAAATTTCGGTGACTTAAACACATCACGAACTTCGGCAAGACCCATGATCTGCTGTTTGTATTCTGGTGCCAGCATACCGCTCATAGCCTGTTTGATCTCATCAATCAGGTTATAAATAACGGAGTAGTAACGCAGATCCAGACTTTCGTTTTCAATGATACGACGTGCAGAAGCATCAGCACGAACGTTGAAGCCCAGAATAATTGCCTCAGATGCTGCTGCCAGCGTCGCATCAGTTTCAGTGATACCACCCACACCAGAACCGATGATTTTCACTTTAACTTCATCAGTAGACAATTTCAGCAATGAGTCACTAATTGCTTCACATGTACCTTGAACATCCGTTTTCAGAACAATGTTCAGTTCAGATACCTTGCCTTCTTCTAAGTTAGCGAAGATGTTTTCCAGCTTAGCTTTATGCTGACGAGCCAATTTCACTTCACGGAATTTACCCTGACGATACAAGGCCACTTCACGCGCTTTTTTCTCATCACGAACAACCGTTGCTTCATCACCCGCAGATGGCACATTGGACAGACCCAAAATTTCCACTGGGATAGATGGACCAGCCGAAGTCACTTCGCGGCCAAGTTCGTTACGCATTGCACGAATACGGCCATATTCGAAGCCACACAGAACGATATCGCCTTTGTTCAGCGTACCAGACTGAACCAGAATGGTTGCAACTGGGCCACGGCCTTTATCCAGGAAGGATTCAATGACCACACCGTTTGCCATACCCGTGCGTACCGCTTTCAGTTCAAGGACTTCAGACTGAAGCAAAATGGCTTCCAGCAATTCATCAATACCAATACCAGCTTTGGCAGACACATTGATGAACTGGTTTTCACCGCCCCACTCTTCTGAAATGATGCCGTATTGCGACAATTCATTCTTCACGCGATCCGGATCAGCTTCTGGCTTATCGATCTTGTTCACAGCAACAACAACGGGTACGTTGGCTGCTTTAGCGTGCTGAATAGCTTCTACGGTCTGTGGCATCACACCATCATCCGCTGCTACAACCAGAACAACGATGTCTGTTGCTTTCGCACCACGTGCACGCATGGAGGTAAACGCAGCATGGCCTGGGGTATCCAAGAAGGTGATCATGCCTTTTTCAGTTTTCACATGATACGCACCAATGTGCTGGGTAATACCACCAGCTTCTCCAGAAGCCACTTTAGTGGAACGGATATAGTCCAGCAGAGAAGTTTTACCGTGGTCAACGTGCCCCATGATGGTAACAACTGGTGCACGAGACTCTGCCTGGGTTTCACCCGTATCACGATCACTCATCAGCGCTTCTTCCAGTTCGTTTTCACGACGGAGAATAACTTTGTGCCCCATTTCTTCGGCAACCAGTTGTGCTGTTTCTTGGTCGATAACTTGGTTGATGGTTACCATTGCGCCCATGTTCATCATGGTCTTAATGACCTGAGCACCTTTAACGGCCATTTTGTTAGCCAATTCTGCAACAGTAATGGTCTCACCAATCACAACGTCACGGTTAACCGCGACAACAGGTTTCGTGAAACTCTGCTGTAAGGTACTAGGCTTACGTTGTTTACCTTTGGTACGACCCACAGCGCGCGCTTCTTCGCGATCAGCTTTCGATTCAGAATGTTTGTTATTCTTTTTCTGGCGGGATTTGCCGCCACGAGAGCGGGAACGACGATCGCCTTCTACTTTGGCGTCATTTTCATCTTCCGCATCACGAGCATAGCGGGAAGTGGTTACGTGGTAGTCACTACTGTCACTGTTATCAGAGTCATCAGTCCATTTGTCTTGATTCTCTTCTGCCATTCGACGTGCTTCTTCTGCAACACGCTTCGCTTCCGCTTCCACCTTACGGCGCATTTCTTCTTCAGCTTTACGTTTTAAATTTGCAGCTTCGGCTTCCCGACGCGCTTTTTCATTTTGCACGGCAGAGTGAGTCTGATCTGATTTTGGTTTGTTTTCGGTATGTTGCTTAATCACTTTTTCTTTTTCCGCCGCCTCACGCGGAGACAGTTTAGCCTCTTCACGTTTGGCTTTTTCTTCTGCTTCACGTCGAGCGCTCTCTTCTGCTTCACGTTTGGCTTTTTCTTCAGCTTCACGTTTAGCTTGCTCTTCCGCGAATTTTTTCGCTTCAGCCTCAAGCCGCGCCTTCTCTTCTGCCTCGCGCCGAGCCTGCTCTTCCGCTTCACGCTGAGCCTGTTCTTCCGCTTTAGCCTGTTCAAGGGCATCACGGTTCACATATGTGCGTTTTTTGCGGACTTCAATCGCTACCGATTTACTTTTGCCACCGGTGCCAGGAACGTTCAGTGTACTGCGTGTTTTACGCTGTAGTGTCAATTTACCCGGCTGACCGCCAGAACCGCCTTGTTCACGGTTCAGGTAGGCCAGCAAAGCTTCTTTTTCTTTCTGGGAAACAGAGTCAGTTGCGGTTTTCTGAATGCCAGCATCAGCGAATTGCTGGATTAGACGTTCTTCCGATGTCTGGATCTCTTCTGCCAGTAATTTTACGGTTACCTCTGTCATTCTGTTCCTTCCTGCTACAGTTTATTTATGCATCATCGCCAAACCAACAGATATTGCGGGCTGCCATAATGAGTTCTCCTGCTTTCTCATCATTCAGTCCTTCGATATCAGATAAGTCGTCGATACCCTGCTCGGCAAGATCTTCCAGAGTGCAGATGCCACGGGCAGCCAGGTTAAACGCCAAAGTACGCTCCATGCCAGGCAGATTCAATAAATCTTCGGCAGGTTGCTGATCACCAAGACTCTCTTTCTGAGCCAGTTCCAGCGTCGTCAAGGCCGCTTTAGCGCGTTCACGAAGAACTTCAACGGTTTCTTCATCCAGTCCTTCTACTGCCAGAAGTTCATTGATTGGCACATAAGCCAGTTCTTCCAGCGTAGAGAAACCTTCCTCGACTAATACAGTGGCGAAATCTTCATCAATGTCGAGATGCTTAGTAAATGTATCAATAGAAGCGTGTGCTTCTGCCTGATGTTTTGCTTGTAGCTCTTCCGCAGTCATGACATTAAGTTCCCATTTGTCATCACCACGATGTTTTTTCAACAGTTGTGCCGCCAGACGAACGTTCTGACCATTACGTCCAATCGCCTGAGCAAGATTACTGTTTTCTACGGCAACATCCATAGTGCAGTTGTCTTCGTCAACCACAATAGATGCAACATCCGCCGGAGCCATTGCATTAATGACAAACTGCGCAGGGTTATCGTCCCACAGCACGATGTCAATTCTTTCACCGCCCAGTTCACTGGAAACGGCTTGTACCCTTGCACCACGCATACCAACACAAGCGCCAACAGGATCAATACGCTTATCGTTGGTTTTCACTGCGATCTTGGCACGGGAACCCGGATCACGAGCAGCCGCCTTGATCTCAATGATTTCTTCACCAATCTCAGGTACTTCGATGCGGAACAACTCAACCAACATCTCAGGACGAGAACGAGTGATGAAAAGCTGTGCACCACGTGCTTCAGGGCGAACATCATACAGAACACCACGCACGCGGTCACCTGGACGGAAATTTTCCCGTGGCAACATGTCTTCACGTAAAATGACCGCTTCAGCATTATTACCTAAATCTAAGGTAATATTTTCGCGGTTCACTTTTTTGACCTGACCGGTCACGATCTCACCCTGTTGTTCACGGAATTGATCAACAACCATTGCACGCTCAGCTTCACGTACTTTCTGTACGATAACCTGTTTTGCCGTCTGAGTCGTAATGCGGTCAAAGGTCACTGATTCAATTTGATCTTCAATATAACCACCCAGCTCAATCTCTGGGTTGTCAAATTTTGCCGCTTCCAGTGTGATTTCGCGCGTTGGCTGAGTCACTTCGTTAACAACTAACCAGCGACGGAAGGTATCAAAATCACCTGATTTACGATCAATACAAACGCGGACGTCGATTTCCTGCTCATACTTTTTCTTGGTGGCTGTCGCCAGTGCAATCTCTAATGCTTCGAAGATTTTTTCGCGAGGGAGTGATTTTTCATTAGAAACCGCCTCCACAACAGCCAGAATTTCTTTATTCATCCTAGTTGCCTCATTCGAACTTTAAAAGTGGGGTACCAGGTTCGCTTTCTGGATGTTGCTCAGTGCGAACACTTCGTCTTTTCCATCCACCGTAACCGTAATCATTTCACCATCAACTGCCTTGATGATACCTTGCCATTTGCGACGGTTCTGCATTGCCATGCGTAAAACCAAGCTGACTTCTTCACCTATAAAACGCTGGTAATGTTCAGCCTTAAACAGTGGACGCTCAAGCCCTGGTGAAGATATTTCCAGGTTATAAAGCCCAGGAATCGGATCTTCAACATCAAGCACTGCACTGACCTGGTGGCTAACATCAGCACAATTATCAACAGTGATACCCTCCTCACTATCGATATAGACTCGCAACGTCGATACACGAGCGCGAATAAACTCCAGGCCAACTAATTCAAAACCTAAAGCTTCAACTGGTGCTGAAATTATCTCTGTTAATTTTTGCTCTAATGTGGACAAGCCCACCCCCAAGACATAAAAAAAGGGCTATATTAGCCCAGTAGTTCTGCTGTCAAATAACAAAAAACCCCGACACTCGGGGCTTTATGCAACTGGACCCTGTTTACTGCCAGTGGTCTCAACCAACCTCTTTCTATACCTTTCAAAGCAACCTGTCAAATCAAGATCGACATCTCAATGGCTGCTGAGCTATTACTGTTGAAAAGGTACAGGTTGTTAAGAAGTGGTTGCGGGAGCCGGATTTGAACCGACGACCTTCGGGTTATGAGCCCGACGAGCTACCATGCTGCTCCATCCCGCGTTCGAAAACGTGGCAAATCTTACGCTGATAATACTAAAAACGCAAGTTTCTAGATTAATGGTGCCGAGGACGGGACTTGAACCCGTACGCCCGTTGTTTAGGCACTACCACCTCAAGGTAGCGTGTATACCAATTTCACCACCTCGGCACTGATTTTATAGGTTTGTTATTCTAATGGTTATCTAAACTCATGATTAAAATCAACAACCCTATTTTAATTCTGTTACTGAATGTTACTGTGGGATATCACTATTTGGTTTTGCTGGCGTTGCCGGAACTTCTGCCTGTTTTTCAACTTTTACAGGTTCGACAAGGTTATCCCATTTACTGTTGGAACCCGTCTTGTTGCTAGTCATGTTACCAAGAATCAGACTGATAACAATGAACAACGTGGCAAAAATAGCCGTCATGCGGGTCATAAAATTACCGGAACCCGATGAACCAAACAGCGTGTTAGATGCACCCGCGCCGAAAGAAGCACCCATATCAGCACCTTTACCTTGCTGTAGCAGAACCAGAGCGATTAGCCCGATACCAACCAGCAAGAATATACCTAAAAGAGCTTCATACATATGTTGTACCTGTTTCCTCGTGGCGTTTACCACAATTTCATAGCGACGTTATGTTGCATCACCCGCTCACAAAATTAGAAAAATTAACTTATTGAGCGGGTGTGAATACTAACCAAAGCGTATCAGACACGCAAGATTAATTTTAAATCCTGACGCTGATCGAGCAAAAAAACAACAAATCAGCCGATTTTTTTCACAGCATCAGCAATACGATGCGCTAATGTCGTGACTTGCTCTTCATCTTCGCCTTCCACCATGACACGAATCAATGGTTCTGTACCTGATTTACGCAGTAAAACACGACCACAACCATTCAATTCAGTCTCAACTGATTTTACAGTTTCAAGCACTGATTCTGATTGCAGGGGATCAACATCACCTGTAAAGCGAACGTTAACCAAAACTTGAGGTAAAAGCTTCATACCACTGCACAGATCATGCAAGCTCATATTATTGCGTACCATTGCACTCAAGACTTGCAATCCAGCAACAATACCGTCTCCTGTTGTGGTTTTGTCCAACAAAATGACATGGCCTGAATTTTCTGCGCCCAGACGCCAGCCTTTTTCCTGCAATTTTTCCAGAACATAGCGGTCGCCAACTTTCGCACGCTCAAATGGAATACCAAGCTGTTTCAGTGCCAACTCCAGCCCCATATTACTCATCAACGTCCCTACAGCACCACCACGTAACTGACCTTGTCTCAACGCCTCACGTGCAATGATATAAATGATCTGATCGCCATCAACCTTTTGCCCCAGATGATCAACCATAATGATACGGTCGCCATCACCATCAAATGCCAGACCTACGTGCGCTTGTTCTTCCAGTACGCGCTGTTGCAATAGACGGACATCTGTTGCACCACACTCTTCATTAATATTGATGCCATTAGGCTCACAACCAATGGTAATCACCTCCGCTCCCAACTCTCTGAGCACATTCGGTGCGATATGGTAGGTCGCACCATTGGCGCAATCTAAAACAATTTTCAATCCATTTAAACTTTGTTCACTGGGGAATGTCCCTTTACAAAATTCAATGTAACGACCCGCCGCATCAACTATCCGATTTGCCCGCCCTAACTCAGCAGATTCCACACAAGTCAGAGGTTTTTCCATTTCTGCTTCAATCGCCTCTTCAACATCATCCGGTAATTTAGTCCCATCGATAGAGAAGAATTTAATGCCGTTATCATAGTAAGGGTTGTGGGAAGCGGAAATGACAATCCCGGCTTCAGCACGAAAAGTACGTGTCAGATACGCCACGGCTGGTGTTGGCATCGGGCCGGTAAAGGATGCCGACAGTCCCGCAGCGGCTAACCCTGCTTCCAACGCGGATTCCAACATATAACCTGAGATTCGGGTATCTTTACCAATAATAATTTTGCGAGAACCATGACGCGCCAACACTTTTCCCGCAGCCCAACCAAGTTTCAATACAAAGTCAGGGGTAATTGGGGTATTCCCCACTCTGCCACGGATACCGTCAGTGCCAAAATATTTACGGTTACTCATAAATTTCTTTCCTTTACTGAACCAATTTTCTGCTCTCAGCGTTTTTTTGCTGACATCATGTTCTTTACAAACGGTGTATTTTACAAACTATATATTCTATGAACATGGATTCTTTTCAGATAGCGTTTCATGAACAACTTGCATTGCCTGAACGGTTTCTTTTACATCATGTACACGGATAATCTGGGCACCTTTCATGGCTGCAATCACAGCACAAGCAACGCTTCCTGCCACACGCTGCTGCGGTGGCACATCAAGTAATTGACCAATCATGGACTTGCGTGACATCCCCGCCAGAATAGGGAATCCCAAATGATGAAATTCTTGCAAGTGAGCCAATAACTGATAATTATGCGATAAGTTCTTACCAAAACCGAAACCCGGATCAAGAATCAGGTTATTTTTCGCGATACCCGCCGCAACACAACGCTCAATTTGCTGTATCAGGAAGGTTTTTACTTCCGATACAACATCTTCATAGTGAGGTTCTGTTTGCATGGTGCGAGGTTGTCCCTGCATATGCATCAAGCAAATTGGCAAACCACTTTGTGCTGCCGCTTCAAGTGCTCCAGATTCCTGCAACGCACGGACGTCATTGATAATATGCGCTCCTGCCTTGGCTGATTCCCGCATAACAGCAGCTTTTGAGGTATCAACAGAGATCCAGATATCAAAGCGCTGTGCCAGTACCTCAATCACCGGAATAACACGATCCAGCTCTTCCTGTTCACTTACTTCATTCGCTCCAGGACGAGTCGATTCTCCTCCCACATCAATAATTGTTGCTCCCTCTTTGATCATCTCAGCAGCATGTTTCAATACCGAATCAAAAGTATTATGGATTCCACCATCAGAGAAGGAATCGGGAGTGACATTCAAAATGCCCATTACTTGTGGGCAGGAAAGATCAAGGACGCTGCCTCTGGCTGTCAGTTTCATCGCTAGGTGCCTTAATGTCAAAACCCCAGGACAAGCCTGGGGTTTAATGTAGGGTTGTTAGCCACGTTATGCGGTTGGGTTACCATCCGCAGGCTTTGACGTTTGCTGCTGAGATGGGGTGTTATGACGGTTATTACTATTACCGCTATTCTTATCTCCTTCCCAACCTGCCGGTGGACGTACTGTTGTACGATTCATCAGATCATCAATCTGAGGAGCATCAATGGTTTCATACTTCATCAATGCATCTTTCATTGAATGAAGAATATCCATATTATCCATCAGAATCTGACGCGCACGTAAATAGTTACGATCGATGATGGCCTTCACTTCCTGATCGATTAAACGCGCGGTGTCTTCAGACATATGTTTTGCTTTAGCAACCGAACGACCGAGGAAAACTTCACCCTCTTCTTCCGCATACAGCAATGGCCCCAGTTTTTCTGAGAAACCCCACTGTGTCACCATGTTACGTGCAATAGATGTCGCCACTTTAATATCGTTGGACGCACCGGTAGAAACATTATCTACACCATAGATAATTTCTTCCGCTAACCGGCCACCGTATAAGGTTGAAATTTGGCTCTCCAACTTCTGACGGCTTGCACTGATCTGATCGCCCTCTGGCAAGAAGAACGTCACACCCAACGCTCGGCCACGCGGGATAATCGTCACTTTATGCACGGGATCGTGTTCTGGAACCAAACGACCAATAATGGCATGCCCTGCTTCATGGTATGCGGTGGATTCTTTCTGTTCCTCCGTCATAACCATTGAACGGCGTTCTGCCCCCATCATGATCTTATCTTTGGCTTTTTCGAACTCAACCATAGAAACAACGCGCTTGTTACCGCGAGCGGCAAACAAAGCAGCTTCATTCACAAGGTTAGCCAAATCCGCACCAGAGAAACCTGGTGTACCACGAGCAATGACCGATGCATCAATATCAGTATCCAGCGGAATGCGACGCATATGAACTTTCAGGATTTGCTCACGGCCACGAACATCTGGCAGGCCAACAACGACCTGACGGTCAAAACGGCCAGGACGTAACAAAGCTGGATCGAGAACATCAGGACGGTTAGTCGCTGCGATAACAATAATGCCTTCGTTACCTTCAAAGCCATCCATTTCAACCAGCATTTGGTTCAGCGTCTGTTCACGTTCATCATGTCCGCCACCCAGACCAGCACCACGCTGACGACCGACTGCATCAATTTCGTCAATAAAGATGATGCACGGTGCAGCTTTTTTTGCCTGTTCAAACATATCACGAACACGGGAAGCACCAACACCAACGAACATTTCAACGAAATCAGAACCAGAGATAGTGAAGAAAGGGACTTTCGCTTCGCCAGCAATAGCTTTAGCCAACAATGTCTTACCCGTACCTGGAGGGCCAACCATCAGGATGCCTTTCGGGATCTTACCACCCAGTTTTTGGAAACGGCCAGGTTCACGCAGATATTCAACCAATTCGCCCACTTCTTCTTTTGCTTCATCACAACCAGCAACATCGGCAAACGTGGTTTTGATCTGATCTTCAGTCAACATACGGGCTTTGCTTTTACCAAAAGACATCGCCCCCTTACCACCACCGCCTTGCATTTGGCGCATAAAGAAGATCCAGACGCCAATGAGCAGTAACATTGGGAACCATGAAATAAAGAGGGTCGCCAACAGGCCTTGCTGTTCTGGTGGTTCACCAACAACTTTTACCTGCTTATTGAGTAGGGTATCCAGCAACTTTTCATCCTGAATTGGCATATAAGTGCTGTATTTTCCACTGTTGTCTTTCTTAGTAAAATCAATGTCACGACCCGAAATACGTACTTCGCTTACTTGATTCTGCGATATCTCATTGATGAAATTAGAGTAATCTACCCTACGACCACTAGAATCGCCGGGACCAAAACTCTGGAACAATAACATCAAGACAACTGCGATGACTAACCAGAGAATCAGGTTTTTCGCCATGTCACTCAAGGGATTAACCTCATATTACAACTGTGTTAACAAATAGTAGTCAGGGTACTATACTTTCCGCCCTGTCGCTACAATGTATACTTCACGTGATCGTGCCCGCGAAGATTCTGGTTTACGAACTTTTACCTTCGCAAAAAGGGAGCGTATTTCCCTCAGGTATTCATCAAAGCCCTCTCCCTGAAATACTTTGACGATAAAACTACCCCCAGGGGCCAGCACATCACGACACATATCCAACGCTAACTCAACCAGATACATGGATCGGGGAATATCGACCGCGGGGGTTCCACTCATATTAGGAGCCATATCCGACATGACGACCTGGACTTTATTATCACCAACTCTCTCAAGTAATGTTTTCAATACCAGCTCATCACGAAAGTCTCCTTGAAGGAAATCAACTCCAACTATCGGATCCATCGGCAAAAGATCGCAAGCAATGACTCGCCCGCTATTACCAATCTGACTCACTACATACTGAGACCACCCACCAGGAGCAGCGCCTAAATCAACAACGGTCATGCCCGGTTTAAAGATTTTGTCGCTTTGCTGTATCTCATCAAGTTTAAACCAAGCGCGAGAGCGAAGCCCTTTTTTCTGCGCCTGGAGAACATATTTATCACTAAAATGTTCCTGTAACCAGCGACTTGAGCTTGCTGAGCGTTTTTTATTGGCCATTGTTCTTTCCAACTCTACTAATAAGGCGCCTTATTTTTTGCGTTCTCTTATCAAACCACACCACACTTTTATGGTGATAGATATGAGATGGCGGTAGAATATATCGTTTTCAATCCCAACTAAGCAAAAAAACGATGACTCTTAACAAGAAACAAATCCAATACCTGAAAAGTCTCGCCCATTCATTAAAGCCTGTCGTAATGATCGGTAACAATGGGTTGACCGAAGGTGTGTTGGCTGAAATCGAACAAACTCTTTCGCATCACGAGCTTATCAAAGTCAAAGTTGCAGGCGAAGACCGCGAAATAAAAACTTTGATCGCTGAAGCGATTGTTCGTGAAACGGGTGCACATAACGTGCAAATCATTGGCAAAATGTTAGTTCTCTACCGTCCATCGGAAGAACGCAAGATTAGTCTACCTAAATAATCACGGCATATTTATACAAAAGTGCCATATTAATTTATTTACTATGAGAAAAAAGGCCAAAAGCTGGCCTTTTTCTTTGATCATGGTGTATTAAACATAATCCACGTTCAAAACTTCGAATTCCACTTGACCGCCAGGCGTGGAGATGACAACAACATCATCTACTTCTTTACCAATCAGGCCTCGGGCAATCGGTGAATTCACTGAAAGAAGATTTTCTTTAATATTGGCTTCATCATCACCGACGATACGGTAGGTCTGTTCTTCATCAGAATCCAAGTTCAGTACCGTTACCGTTGCCCCAAAAATCACTCGGCCATTGTTGGTCATTTTCGTGACATCAATCACCTGTGCATTGGAAAGTTTAGCCTCAATTTCCTGAATACGGCCTTCACAGAAACCCTGCTGCTCACGAGCGGCATGATATTCCGCGTTTTCTTTCAAATCACCGTGCTCACGCGCTTCAGCGATTGCGGCAATAATTTGAGGCCGACGTACATTTTTCAAATGTTCTAATTCTTCGCGCAATTTATCCGCGCCACGTACCGTCATCGGAATTTGTTTCATTTATTCAACCTCTAAATTAATCCTAAGCCCAAACAACATCTTCCTGATTTTTTGTAATAACAGCACATTTTTTAATAACAGCACAATGAGCACACCTTATCAGGCAGGCTTACAGATACTTAATAAAAAGAAGTGTAATTCAGCACAATCTGAAGTCCACAGGCATACTTACCTGTCAATCTATCATTCTAACGTAGAGTTGGTGATGGATCATCGTTTACTTTGCCTTTAAACAGCACCTTAGTATCATTAATACAAATATTCATGGAATACATCACCTTCATATGCGAGATCTATGGCTCTTTTAAAAATTCCCAGCAGAATAGCGTGTATGCTCAGTTTGAGCCTGAGCATCTTCAGTGCAAATGCCTCTTCTGATATCTCTTCTATTGAGAAAAGCGCCCAATATTTACCTACGGGAGCTCATTTTTCATTTATTGCCCAAACCGTTGGGGCAATAAATCCTTTAATTGATTATCACGGGCAACAAATGGCTTTACCTGCCAGTACGCAGAAAATTGTGACAGCATTAGCAGCGCTATTGCAACTTGGTAAGGATTACCGTTTTATCACAACACTGGAAAGTGATGCTAATCTTTCAGATGGCGTATTAGAAGGTAACTTAACGGCTCGCTTTGTCGGTGATCCCATGCTGACACGTTCACAACTGCGCACTATGGCCGCAACCCTAAAACAATCTGGTATAAAACAGATTGATGGAGACCTTGTCATAGATATTTCGATTTTTTCCAGCCACGATAAAGCACCAGGCTGGATATGGAACGATATGACCCAGTGTTTCAGCGCCCCTCCATCAGCAGCAATCGTGGATAAAAACTGCTTTTCTGTTTCACTCTACAGCGCAGAACAACCTGGCGAACTGGCATTTGTCCGTGTGCCCTCTTTTTATCCCGTTAATGTACTGAGTGAAGTCAAAACATTGGCTAAGGGTTCACCAGAAGCGAAGTATTGTGAATTTGATGTTACATCGGGTGATTTGAATCGATATACCCTCACAGGCTGTCTGACACAACGCGATGAACCACTACCATTGGCATTTGCTGTCCAAAATGGGCCTAGTTATGCCGGCAACCTCCTGAAGAATGAACTGAATATTGCCGGTATTGAGTTAAAAGGCCATATACGTCTCCAGTCGGCTCCCAAACAACCAGAAAAGATCCTCGCCGTAAATCAATCTGTGCCATTAAATAAGATGCTCGAAATCATGTTGAAAAAATCAGATAACATGATTGCGGATACTCTCTTTCGTACCCTCGGCCACCGCTATTTCAATGTGCCAGGGACATGGCGGGCAGGTTCCGATGCAGTCCGCCAGATTCTTAAACAGAAAGCAGGCATTGATTTGGGCAATACTGTCATGGTGGATGGTTCTGGCCTTTCACGCCACAATTTAATCGCCCCCACAACCATGATGGAGATATTGCAATTTATTGCTCAGCACAATGATGAACTGGACTTCATCTCCATGTTACCCAAAGCGGGATATGATGGCACGTTGGCTTATCGCTCTGGCCTGCATGAAGCGGGGCTTGATGGTAAAGTCTTTGCCAAAACAGGATCATTACAAGGTGTTTATAACCTCGCAGGGTTTATGACTGCTGCCAGTGGACAACAAATTGCTTTTGTCCAGTTTGTCTCTGCATACTCTGTTCCGCCAGAAGATCAACGAGCCCGTCGTGTTCCGTTATCGCGTTTTGAGCACAATTTATATAAATCGTTATATCAAAGTCACTGAGCTGGCTCAGTGACTAAGAAGAGCTTGGCCAAAAAGAAAAAAGGGCGCCAATACAACGCCCTTTTGTTATATTCGAATGACCACATGAAGATTAGCGTTTATAAATAAACTCAACGCCTTCGTCATCTTCTTCGTCCCAGTCATCATCCAAATCTTCGTCGTCAGATGCTTGCTGTAACTGCTCTTTATGGTAGTCATCCCACATAAATTCAACTTTTTCCGGTTGGGACTCTTCCGACGTTTCCATACTACGAGGCTGCGTCTTCATGAACTCCATAATGTCCCAGCAAAGCTCTTTCACGCCCTGACGATTCACGGCTGAGATCATGTAATAATCGCCTTCCCAACCCAATTCATCAGCGATAGCTTTTGCCCGCTGCTTAGCCTCTTCTGCATCGATGAGATCGACTTTATTAAAGACCAACCAACGCGGTTTTTCTGCCAGTTTTTCACTGTAATTATGCAGCTCTTTGATGATGATACGGGCATTTTCGACTGGATCGGATTCATCGATTGGGCAGAGATCAATCAAATGCAACAATACGCGGCAGCGTTCCAAATGCTTCAAGAAACGAATACCCAATCCAGCGCCTTCTGATGCACCTTCAATCAGACCAGGGATATCTGCGACGACAAAACTTTGCTCGTTATCCATACGCACAACACCAAGGCTTGGCACCAAGGTTGTAAATGGATAATCAGCAACTTTCGGTTTTGCTGCCGATACAGCACGAATAAAGGTGGATTTGCCTGCATTTGGCATCCCCAGCATTCCCACATCAGCCAGCAGCATCAGTTCCAACATCAGCTCACGACTTTCTCCGGGAGTTCCCATCGTTCTTTGACGAGGAGCACGGTTCACCGAAGATTTAAAACGGGTATTGCCAAGGCCGTGGAAGCCTCCTTTTGCTACCATAAAACGCTGTTCATGGCGCAGCATATCCCCAAGCACTTCGCCCGTGGCAACATCACGTACACGAGTTCCGACTGGAACCTTAATCGTAATGTCCTGACCACGTTTACCCGTACAATCACGGCTTTGTCCATTCTGACCACGTTCAGCACGGAAGGATTTTTCAAAACGGTAATCAATCAGTGTATTGAGGTTTTCATCTGCCAGCAGGTAGACATCACCACCATCACCACCATCGCCGCCGTCCGGCCCACCTTTGGGAATATATTTCTCACGACGGAAGCTGACGCAACCATTGCCACCATCTCCCGCTACAACCAGAATCCTGGCTTCATCTACAAATTTCATCACTTTTCTCCGTAGGATAGCCACTGTAAAGCTGGATGGCAGCTAGTACCCAGAGATGGCGTAATCCAAAATAATAAAAAGCCCCGCAACACACATTGCAGGGCTTCTGATTCGATCAAGATGCAAAAAACTTATTCAGCTTCGATGCTGATAAATTTACGGTTTTTTGGACCTTTAACTTCGAACTTAACTTTCCCGTCAGCTAATGCGAACAGGGTGTGGTCACGGCCACAACCTACGTTGTTGCCTGCGTGGAATTTAGTACCACGTTGACGAACGATGATGCTACCTGCCAAAACAGACTCACCACCAAAGCGTTTTACACCCAGACGTTTGCTTTCAGAATCGCGACCGTTACGAGTCGAGCCGCCAGCCTTTTTGTGTGCCATTAATCTGCTCTCCTAAATCTTAAGCGATGCCAGTGATCTTAACATCGGTGAACCACTGACGGTGGCCCTGCTGCTTACGGCTGTGTTTACGACGACGAAACTTAACAATTTTAACTTTCTCGCCACGACCGTGAGCTACGACTTCAGCTTTAACTTTAACGCCTTCAACTACTGGAGCGCCGATTTTGATGTCTTCGCCGTTAGCGACCATCAGTACCTGGTCAAACTCAACAGTTTCACCTGTTGCGATGTCCAGCTTTTCCAAGCGAATTGTTTGGCCTTCGCTTACTCGGTGTTGTTTACCACCACTTTGGAAAACTGCGTACATATAAACTCCGCTTTCCGCGCACCCCCTAAAAATGCTTTCCAGAGCGCGCTATAAAATATTCACAATAGGGCGCGAATTCTACGCAAAAACCACTTAGAAGACAAGTGCAGAATTAGAGCAGATGAGAAAAAAACAGAGTTTTTCAATTGTCATTTATTTGAACGGTTTTTCAAGTACAATCGATATATCTTGATATCTATTGATATGCTAATTAATGAGCACAGCTCTGAATCAGAGTCCAAAGCCAAAACATGAATTTAGAATCGATAATTAAACTCACCGCTGATGATATGGCAGCGGTTAATGAAACCATTCTTAACCAATTAAATTCTGACGTTGCGCTGATCAACCAACTTGGTTACTACATCATCAGCGGCGGTGGCAAGCGCATCCGACCAATGATTGCCGTATTGGCAGGTAAAGCCCTTCATTGCCAAGACACAAAACACATCAAAGTTGCTGCTTTGATTGAATTTATCCACACAGCAACGCTGCTGCATGACGATGTCGTTGATGAATCTGATATGCGCCGAGGTAAAGCGACAGCCAACTCTATTTATGGTAACGCTGCCAGTGTCCTTGTAGGTGATTTTATCTATACGCGCTCATTTCAAATGATGACCGATCTCGATTCCATGCGCGTATTAAAATTGATGTCTGATGCTACCAATGTCATTGCTGAAGGAGAGGTCATGCAGTTGATGAACTGCAATGATCCGAATATTTCCGAAGATGACTATATGAGAGTCATTTACAGTAAAACCGCCCGCCTGTTTGAAGTCGCTGCGCATTCAGCTGCCATTCTCGCCAACGCCACTCCTGAGCAAGAAATAGCACTACGTGATTATGGTCGTTATCTAGGAACTGCATTTCAATTAATTGATGATCTGCTGGATTATGACTCGGATAACAATACGCTTGGTAAGAATACAGGGGATGACTTGAACGAAGGCAAACCAACATTACCTCTTTTGCACGCTATGAACCACGGAACACCGGAACAATCCACTCTGATACGAGGTGCCATTGAACAAGGTAATGGCCGCCATTTGCTGGATACCGTCCTGGCAACGATGAAACAATGCGGTTCACTCAAATATACCCGCCAGCGGGCAGAAGAAGAAGCTGATAAGGCAATTTCAGCATTGCAGTCACTGGAAGACTCTCCATACAAGGCGGCTCTTGAGGGATTGGCCCATGTCGCTGTACAGCGACTTTCCTAAACTGAATCAATTAGTGCCCCAGATAACTCAATCTAGGGCGCTGTCTTTATTATCAATATCTTGAATACCGACATATTGGACAAGGCTGGCTAGCCCTTTTCTCAAAATAAATTTAACCATTCGTTCTCTTTCGGATTTGCTCAACTGGTAATAAGCCTCTACCCAGATCATAAATGGATCCTGTCGCTTATTACGGTAGTATTCGACCGAATTTTCACTGACCGTCAGTACATTCACGACTTCTTCGGGCAAACTGTTGACATTATATTCGAGTGCTTTTCCCTGTACGCCACGCTTACGGCGTTGTTCCCAGCCCTCGCGTCTTGCCATCAGATTGACCCCTTGGGGAGACGATGGCAGCCCTGCGAGGCCGATGAGTTCTTTTGCAGAATACCACTCTTTTTTCATCTCTTTCTCCTCGCTTGATACTGGAGCAGTGACGGGAAAGCCAAATTTTAAGCACTTGGCTTTTTAAAAGCTGCCTCAAGTAGCTATGATTTTTTCCAAAAAACTTCTTATGCCATCTCGTAATATCACTTCGGTAATGACCTCCTTCTCTTCCTCGGTGAGTAAATTAAATGCACTTACCCAAATGGATAAAGGATCTTGTTTCTGAACCTGATATTCCGTTGGTGTTTCATGAAGCTCCAAAGCTTCTAACGTTGATTTAGGAAAACAAGAGTAATGGTATTCAATCGCCCTTCCCTGGACACCTGACCGTTTTTGCCTCAACCATTCTTCACGTTTTGCCCTGGCATTAACTCCTTGTGGTGATCTAGGCAACTCACCTACACCGGTCAACTCCATTGCCGTATACCACTCTTTTTTCATAATGTTTCTCTATTTTTGTAACCAAGTTCAAAAAAGAAGTTATTAAGAAAAAATTAGAAACATTTTTAGAAAAAATAATGTTATTTTAATTTCTTAATAACAGGTTCGTGTTCGTTATTAATTTCACATTAACGCTTTAGTTATACCACTAATGTGGCTTCTAATTTAATAGAAAAGGATTAAAAAAATGATTTCTATGAAATCGGATTGGCATCCTGCTGATATTATTGCCGCTTTACGTAAACGAGGAACGACATTAGCTGCCGTTTCTCGCGCGGCGGGACTGAGTTCATCTACTTTGGCGAATACACTTTCTCGCCCGTGGCCCAAGGGAGAATGGATAATAGCGAATTACTTAGAACTACATCCGTCTGAAATATGGCCAAGCCGCTATTTCGATCCCCATACAGGAGAACTATTGGAAAGGAAAGTTAGAGAGAAAAAGAATAATTAGTTATCAATATAACTATTGAAAGGAAAACCGCTAGTTAGAAATAACTAGCGGTTTTAGTTATTTAATATATTTAACTTAATTCGTATATTAATAAATCATTAATAAATGAATTAGCCGTTAATAAACTTCTCGCCTAATTCAATATCTTTCTTCAAAACATCCAGCATGTTATCCAATGCTTTCTGTTCGAAGTCACTCAACTTGCCAATATCTAAACGTTCTTCGATACCATTTTTACCTAAGCGAACAGGCTGCGCAAAGAAACGGGCATATTTGCCATCACCTTCAACATAGCTGCACTCAACAACATTGCTTTCGCCTTGCAAGCCACGGAGCAGTGACAGCCCCAAACGAGCCGCTGCTTGTCCCATAGACAGTGTTGCAGAGCCACCACCCGCTTTCGCTTCAACAACCTCAGTGCCCGCATTCTGGATACGCTTGGTCAATGCTTCAATTTCTTCATCAGTGAAGCTAACACCTGGAATTTGCGACAGCAGAGGCAGAATGGTCACACCAGAGTGCCCGCCAATAACAGGAACTTCTATTTCTTCTACTTTCTTGCCTTTCAGCTCAGCAACAAAGGTGTTGGAACGAATGATATCCAGGGTTGTGACACCAAACAGGCGGTTCTTATCGTACACCCCTTCTTTTTTCAGTACTTCAGCAGCAATCGCTACAGTGGTATTGACTGGGTTGGTAATAATGCCAATTAATGCTTTTGGGCAAGTTTTAGCAACCTGCTGAACCAGATTACGAATGATACCCGCATTGATATTGAACAAATCGGAGCGATCCATACCAGGTTTACGCGCCACACCCGCAGAAATCAATACGACATCTGCACCTACCAAGGCAGGGGTTGCATCTTCACCAGCAAAACCAGTGACTTTAACTTCCGTTGGAATATGGCTCAGATCGGTTGCCACGCCTGGGGTCACCGGAGCAATGTCATACAAGGAAAGTTCTGAACCTGAAGGAAGCTGGGTCTTGAGTAGAAGGGCAAGTGCCTGACCAATACCACCGGCTGCGCCGAGAACTGCAACTTTCATCCTGATACTCCTTAAATTAAGTACTGTAAACACTACGTATTAAAAACAATCTGTTAACAGCCAGATTATCCACTTAATAGCCTGATGATGGAACACCAAAGTTGTTTTATTCTAAACAAAACGCTTATCTGTTAATGAGATAATGGACACTTTTTTAAGAATTATTTCAACCGTATTCTTCATCAATTAACTGATTACCTTACTCTTCCCTTTCAGGTCAAACAACACCATTTAATTAACAATGCATTTACTATGCTTAATCTGACGGAAAGAAAATGCACAGGAATTAAATGATATTAATCCTCAGATTATGAATAGGGAGATATTGGAAAATATACAATTATGCCCTGTATGTTAGTTTATTCTTCTCTTTCTTGAATAAAAATTCACTCTTTCGCATAATGTCCGCCTGATAACGGATTCAACGATGGTGAAATATGCGTGTTCCTTCGAAACAGGAAGATTTGGTAAAAGCTTTCAAGGCATTATTGAAAGAAGAAAAATTCAGCTCTCAAGGTGAAATTGTTTTGGCACTTCAAGAGCAGGGGTTTGAAAATATCAACCAATCTAAAGTTTCCAGAATGCTGACGAAATTTGGTGCTGTCCGAACCCGTAATGCAAAAATGGAAATGGTTTACTGCTTACCTGCAGAATTGGGCGTTCCCACTGCCACCAGCCCATTAAAAAATCTGGTATTAGATGTCGATTATAATCACAGCATTGTCGTCATACGAACTAGCCCTGGCGCAGCACAGTTAATTGCCCGCCTATTAGATTCATTGGGGAAAGCAGAAGGGATCCTTGGCAGCATTGCAGGGGATGACACTATTTTTTCCACTCCAGCGCAAAACTTTACGACAAAACAACTTTACGAAGCAATTCTCCACCTGTTTGAACAAGAACTTTAATTTTTTCAGGTCTGCCGTATGCCAATCTAATCAAAATATGCGTATGGCAGACCGAAATATAAGAAAATATTGATTAATCCGCGCTTATTTTTTTCGTCAATGCAGCCAGTAGTTTTTCGTGAATACCGCCAAATCCACCATTACTCATAAGCAGAATATGGTCACTGGGCTGGGCCGTTTCTACAATCATTTTAACCAACGTATCAATATCTCCACTCCAACGAGCGGGCTGAATACACTGTTCAGCAATTTCAACCACCTGCCACGGAATATTGGTGGGTTGATAGAGAAAAACTTCATCGGCGCGCCCCAAAGAAGGAGCAATATCATTTTTGCTCATTCCCAGTTTCATGGTATTCGAACGCGGTTCCAGTACGGCAAGAATACGAGCCATACCGCCCACTTTACTTCTCAACGCCTCCAGTGTGGCTAAGATAGCCGTTGGATGATGGGCAAAATCATCATACACCGAGATGCCATTGACTTCGCCGCGCAATTCAAGGCGACGACGGGCGTTAATAAATTGGCATAATGCCTGACAGGCATCCGCAGGTTGAACGCCCACATGATGGGCTGCCGCAATTGCGATCAAACCATTATGCATATTGTGCTCACCAACCAATGACCACTTCACTTCCCCAACCTGCTCACCCCGATGGAATACCTGGTAGTGGCTGCTATCCTGGCTAGCTTTCTTCGCCTGCCAATGACCGCTTTCTCCGATCTGTTCCAATTCACTCCAACATCCCATTGAAAGCACCTGCTTCAAATTAATATCATTATCAGGAACAATGATCTTGCCGGTACTCGGCACAACCCTGACGAGATGGTGGAACTGTTTTTGAATAGCGCCCAAATTTTCGAAAATGTCGGCATGATCAAACTCAAGATTGTTCATGACCAGTGTGCGGGGACTGTAGTGGACAAATTTCGAACGCTTGTCAAAGAAGGCACAGTCATATTCATCAGCTTCAATCACAAAAAATGGGCTTTCACCGATGTGTGCTGAAACTTCAAAATTCCCTGGCACACCACCAATCAGGAATCCTGGTTTATAGCCACACTCTTCCAAGATCCAGGCCACCATACCCGCTGTCGTTGTTTTGCCGTGAGTTCCAGCGACAGCCAATACCCAACGCTCCGGCAATATATGATCATGCAACCATTGCGGGCCAGAAGTATAAGGAATACCTCGATCCAGCACGGCTTCTACGCAGGGATTACCACGTGTCATGGCATTACCAATGATCACCATATCTGGAGCAGGATCGAGCTGTGCCGGATCGTACCCTTGGGTCAGCTCAATGCCCTGTTTTTCCAGCAAAGTGCTCATTGGGGGATATACATTGGCATCAGAGCCAGTCACTTCATGCCCCTGTGCGCGAGCGAGGATCGCCAGCCCACCCATGAAAGTACCGCAAATGCCAAGAATATGAATACGCATTTATTTCTACCTGATTCATGAACTGTATCACTATTTTAACCCTCAAATCAGAGATTAAAAATGCAATAACCTATGAATCATTGGATTCTTTAGCTAAACTGCCCGCGCCTAAGTGCGGCACATAAGTGCAACACATAAGTGAAGCACGCTTCCTAAAACCACAACCAATTCAAGGCCTTTGTCATGAAAACATTGGGCGAATTCATCGTCGAAAAGCAGCAAGATTTTCCGCATGCTACAGGTGAACTGACTGCACTACTGTCTGCCATAAAGTTAGGTGCCAAAATCATCCATAGAGATATCAATAAAGCCGGTCTGGTGGATATTTTAGGCACAAGTGGTGTATCTAATGTTCAGGGTGAAGTCCAGATGAAACTGGATTTGTATGCCAATGAAAAACTCAAGGCAGCACTGAAAGCACGCGGCGAAGTTGCAGGCATTGCTTCCGAAGAGGAAGACGACATCGTTATTTTTGATGGCGACCGAGCAGAAAATGCGAAGTATGTTGTTTTGATGGATCCACTGGATGGTTCTTCGAATATTGATGTAAACGTTTCCGTCGGGACTATTTTCTCAATTTACCATCGAGTCACCCCGATCGGGCAACCTGTAACCGAAGAAGATTTCCTGCAACCGGGCAATCGTCAGGTTGCAGCGGGTTATGTGGTTTATGGTTCATCCACAATGTTGGTTTATACAACAGGCTGTGGTGTCCATACTTTTACTTATGATCCTTCCCTCGGTGTATTCTGTCTAACCCATGAGAAAGTCCAATTCCCAGCAAAGGGCAATATGTACTCTATCAATGAAGGGAACTACATCAAGTTTCCAATGGGCGTGAAAAAATACATCAAATATTGCCAGGAACAAGACGAAGCAACCCAGCGCCCTTACACAACCCGTTATATCGGTTCTCTGGTTGCGGATTTCCACCGCAATTTATTAAAAGGTGGGATCTATATCTACCCAAGTACGGCAAGCCATCCAACGGGCAAACTCCGCTTACTTTATGAGTGCAACCCAATCGCACTCCTGGCTGAGCAAGCCGGTGGTAAAGCCAGCGATGGAGCAAACCGTATTCTGGATATCGTGCCAAATAAACTGCACCAACGAGTACCTTTTTTTGTCGGCACCAAATCTATGGTAGAAAAAGCCGAAAGTTTTATGGCCGAGTTTCCTGATCAATAAGCAGTATTATTAAGCCATAATTTAAAGAGGTGGGTTTCCACCTCTTATTCCATTTATTTTCCAAACCACAGGCTTATTAAGCTTGTGGCCATTTAATTATATATTCTCACTGATACGCCATAGTCATTCCTGAAAAAAACACCGCTCTTACATGAAAAACTTTTTAAAAAATGAAACCCAATTTCAGTGGCAATAAACTGATAACTTTTTGCTATCAATCGATAATTATTTTTCATTACGCATAACAATAAAAGTTTTCCTAATGTATGTAGGTATGGGAAATATTATCTTTTTTATATTAATGAGATAGCTATACCCAATAAAACTGAAATTTGGAACATCAAAGGTGTAACGCTAAAGCGCTGGCGACAGCCCATATTTTATGAGGAATTCATATATGGACTCGTATATAAATCATAAAGTTTTTCGGCTTTCTATACTCGTGTATTCGCTTTTTTTACCCTTTACTCCTACGAGTGCGCTTGCAGCGGGTGAAAAAATTCAAGAGAATAGAATGTCCTTACCAGGATCAGAAAATGAAAAGAACGCCAATCAGGCGCAAGATAAGCAAACTGCTCTCGATAAAGAAGCAGGAGTCATCGCACAAAATATCCATAGGGTGAGTAATATTTTATCCTCTTCCCCATCTCAATTAACCGAACAGGCAAAATCCTACGCTTTGGGGAAAATCAATGGTGCGATATCCACGGAAACGCAAAAATGGTTATCCAGATTTGGTACAGCCAATATTAATCTTTCCGTCGATAAAAAAGGAAAACTGGATAGCAGCTCCTTGGATCTACTGTTACCTCTCTATGACAATAAAGCGGATTGGCTATTTTTCTCTCAGTTAGGTTATCGCCGACACGATAGCCGCAATACCCTAAACCTCGGCCTTGGTGGACGTTATTTCACACCCAATTGGATGTATGGTTTAAATACCTTCCTTGACAATGATTTCACGGGACAACATCAACGGTTGGGGGTTGGTGGGGAAATTTGGACCGATTATATTAAATTGTCTGCCAACACTTACTGGCGCTTGAGCAAATGGCGCCAATCCCCCAAAGAGCTGGAATATGAAGAACGGCCAGCCAACGGCTACGATATCAATGGTGAATTTTTCTTACCAGCTTATCCAAACCTTGGGGGTAAGTTGAGTTATGAGCAGTACTTTGGCGATAACGTTGCCCTGTTCAATCGGAAAACCAAGCAAAAAAACCCTAACCTTGCCCGACTTGGCCTAAATTACACCCCGATTCCACTGATGACAATGGGTGTGGATTATAAGCTCGGAAGCAGTGGACACAGTGAGGCTCTCTTCCAGGCCAATCTGAATTATCGTTTTGGTATGCCTTTTGCGGATCAAATTTCACCGAATAGTGTTGCTGCTATGCGCACACTAACGGGAAGCCGTTATGATATCGTGCAAAGAAACAACCACATCGTGCTGGACTACAAGAAAAAACCCGTGTTCAACCTTGCTTTGCCAAATACATTAAGCGGATATAGTGCCCAACATGTTCAAATCACCCCTAATATTACCGCTGAGCACAAACTGAAGAAACTATCATGGCAGGCTAATGAAGAGTTCCGTAAAAACGGGGGAGCTATCACACCTCATGGCAGATCTGTTGAACTGGACCTGCCGAAATATTCTGCCAAGGGGATAAACAGCTATACCCTGTCTGCTGTTTCTGAAGTCACGGGTAACAATAAGCCCATGACATCTTACATGAACGTGGTTGTTGAGCCTTTTGCCATTAAAGACCAAAGCATCAAGCCAAGTGGCATAGGCCCTATAATTTCCAATGGCAAACCGGCTTATGAGCTGGCAGCCACAATCACCTATGGCAATAAAAACAACCCGCCAATTAAAAACAAGGCGATATCGAACGTAAAATGGAGCCTCGATCCACCAGATAAACATGCAACATTAACCTGGGACTCAGCAGGCATGACTAATGATGCAGGCCAGCTAACTGCCATGTTGAGCAGTACTCAACCGATTAATCCGAAAACAAAGATTTATCTGTCAATGGATGAGCAACCTAAATTGGAGATAAAAGGCGATAAGCCATTTTATTTCACTAATCTTAGTGATGCTATTCAGGCCAAAGATTTTGTGTTCGACCAAAAAGGGCCTTATGAGGCAACGGAACGCAAACCAATCATTGTGACTGCGACTGTGTTCGATCTCAATGGCAATCCCATCAATAAAAAAATGGATATGAACTTACAATGGAGTACCGAGCCTGCTGATCTACCGGGATTATCGGTTAAGCCCGCACCTGGCTATGAGAATTCCTCTGATCAGGAGGGTAAAATCAAAGCGATTGTGACCAGTACCCAGGTAGTGAAAGGTGCTAAAGTTGAGGTGTTGATTAATGACAAACATCAAAGCTTCTCTAAGCCACTCGATTTTGTCACACCAAAAAGCTTGAAGTTTGCATTCGGTGCAATATCGCAATCACCTGTAGGGCCATTAACCGCTGGCGGAAAAGAGCGCTATACCTATAAGGTGCCAGTCATTGACGCAGAAAGCAAACTCCCTCTTAAGAATCAGTCTCTTGTTAAACTTAAAGCGGAAATAATGAATGCTGCTTCTAATATCATTCCGCCTGTAGAAGAAATTAAACTTGAGATTCCTACAAATCCAACCACCGATAACGAGGGTTATGTGACTCTCTCTATGTCAAGTCTTGTCGGTATAGATGGACTTTATTTCAAACTAATGCCAGATGCAGCCAGTGAAAATGATACAAATAGCATACAATCCGTACCGGTAAGCTTCGATCCTATCCCAATACCAGTGGGAATTCTGATGGGTGCGAAAGGTTCAAATGTTACGAAATATATTGCTGAGCAGGGAAGACCTTATAACGTACATGGAGATCTGGTTATTCAACTGGCGCAGGATGGAACACAGTTGTATGATTACACGGCAATTAACCGCTCAGGTGGTACACAGACTTCGAACAGTCCATCAAGTATCAAATCTTCCAATCCTAACTTGGTGAAAGTAGATTTATACTCAGGAGAGATAACATTCCCCCGAGATAGTTTCTCCATTGAGCAATGGCCGGTAACAGTGACACTCACCAAAACAGTTATGGATACGGGAGTAAAATCTAGTTATTACTATACCTTCAACCCACGGAGATACCTACTTATTCCTGAACATCCTGATCCCAATAATCCGAGTTCGAAGACTGTTCTCTTGAATGGCTCTCCAGACTGTCAGGATGTGGATTGGACTGGCAAGGATAATATCAATGGTCAGAACGCTGTCACACCGAACCTGACTGATATAGGAGCAACTCCGCAAACGACGACTCTGACGTCAATTAGTTATGAATATGACAAAACGCATTTCCCTGACTTTGGATTGCAATATCTGCGGAATCACACGGCCGGGACTAATATAATGAAAATATATACTCCATCAGAGGGAGGACTTTATTATGGATATGACTACGATACAAGGGAAGCTAAAAAGGCAAGTCTATCTGCCCCTTCGTCAATGCTCCTTTGTATAATACGCGTTGATGGTTATGGACAAGTTTCGCCATATTAAACTACGCTTAATATAAATCAGCACAGACTCAATTAAACTTGAGTCTGTGCTTTTTTATTATGCTTTTAAGCCACCGCCAACCACCGAAAAATCCGAGGAATTTTGGCCTGTTTTGGCTATAATACCCCGCACTCCATTTTGGTTTAACATTGAAGGAAACCGTTTTATGAGCCTGAATAATGTACCGGCTGGCAAAGAGCTGCCTGAAGATATTTATGTCATCATTGAGATCCCAGCAAATGCCGATCCCATCAAATATGAAGTAGACAAAGAGTCTGGTGCCCTGTTTGTAGACCGTTTCATGTCAACCGCGATGTTCTACCCATGTAACTACGGCTACATCAACCATACCCTGTCTCTCGATGGTGACCCAGTTGACGTATTGGTGCCAACACCCTACCCATTGCAGCCAGGTTCTGTGATCCGCTGCCGTCCAGTGGGTGTCCTGAAAATGACTGACGAATCCGGTGAAGATGCAAAACTGGTCGCTGTTCCTCATACCAAACTGAGCAAAGAATACGATCACATCAAAGATGTGAACGATCTGCCAGAACTGCTGCGTGCCCAAATCACTCACTTCTTCGAGCACTACAAAGATCTGGAAAAAGGCAAGTGGGTTAAAGTTGAAGGCTGGGATAATGCTGAAGCCGCTAAAGCTGAGATCCTGTCTTCTTTTGAACGCGCTGCTAAAAAATAATCCTGACAGGTAATTGCGGGTTTTAATCCCAAAAAACCTCTGCCCCGACCAGGGACAGAGGTTTTTGTTTATCTTCCGATTGTCTAATTTTTACTCTTTCTCATGGCGTTTCAGCCAGTCACCACAGGTTATCCGGTGCAATCCCTCAACAGGTAATTTGTAGAGGTAGATCCAGGCCTTGCCATACGGTGTTTCAATCAGTTCCCTTTCGTACTCCTGAGCGTTTTTTTTCAACTCATCCAATTCTGTCAGGATGGATGGCGTAATACGATAAACTTCACATTCAATGGTTCCTTCGCCACGGACAACCGCCGGATAGTGCCCCAGATCATAAATTTCATAACCTTCTAATCTGTGCTCTCCCAACAATTGGGCATCCGTCATCCAGTGATGATTGCCTTGTTTTCGCCTCAGGCTGCCATAAACAATAACTCGCATCTTTAAAACTCAAACTCATAGAGCAGATCTAAAGCCTGATCAATACCAGATACCGCTTCCAGATACAATCTTGGCATCACACGATAACGTAACGTCAACGTCGCCAAAGAATCAAAAATACCCACACCATACTTCACTTGTAAGTTGTTGGTAATTCTGCCACTGACAACTACCTGAGATTTATCACCTACCCCTTGAGTATCTAAAGCCAAATCAGAAACGCCAAAAGTTTCCCCAATCTTACCGACTAATTGGCCACTCTGGGCAATCCCCAATCCAATCAGCATAGCCGCCATTTGCGAGTTGTCAGAATCCCCTTTTTCCAATCCTTCACCACGTAACAAGTAAGACAAGGCTTCCTGTTGTGATTTTACCGGATCAGAAAAAACTTCTACTTTCGGTTTATCTGCCAATCCGGTAACACGCACACCCGCGATGACTTTGTTCGCTGTCGATTCTGGATTACGGATAGCTTCAATGTTCAACAATGGCTGATCTGGCGGGCCAGAGAACATAATTGTTCCCTTACGCACTTGCAAATCTTGCCCATAAGCATGGAAATTCCCTTCCGGGATATCAATCTGGCCATTCAAGCCCAATCCCTGCTTATCCTGAAGGACTTTCAAGTTTCCTTTAAGCTGCGCCTTCAAACCAAATGCACTCAGATGCACATCATTGCCAATATGAACATTTAAGTTGCTTTGAATCAAAGTAGGTGATTTTTTCTTCTCGATGGGCTGGAGATTGTTATTTAGCATCACTTCATCAGCAGAAACACCTACCGCTGATTCTGGTAACTCCTGAACCGTAATACGTGCCCACGGAATATCCACATTACCGTCGAGTTTCAACAGGTTTGGTTTTGCTTCCAGCACCAAATTTGGGCTGACATTCACCTTTACCATCGGCGGAACAGTGACACGTAACTTATCACCATCGGCTGTCACTCTGGCGTACCATGCATCTAAGTTGCGCCAATCAGCATAACCATTCAGGTTGAGTTGCCCCTCAGGGGTTCTAACCATGCCATGCAAATCAGAACTAGTACCGGCAAAATGCACGGCTAACTGACCTTGGGTAATATCGAACGGAAGCCAATGGCTACTCATTTGCAGGGCATCAGCGTTAAGTTGACCAAATAGCAGTGGATCTTTGGCTTTGCCACCAATACGTAAATTCGCATTTAATCCTCCCTCTACTTTTTCGCCTTTACCCAAAATGGGTTTAACCAACCCTAAGGAAAGTGCTTGAATATCGACATTACCCGCTAATTTTCGGCTACCTTCTAAATCAGCGACCTGCACATCGCCTTTTAACTGCCCATTGCCAGCCAATTTAAATAGCCATGCCAAATTAGCCTTGCCATCTGCCAGCCCTGCATGCAAGGTCAGCGTTTCAAAATTAATCGGTAATGTATTACCTTCCACAACCTGACGAACTTGTACCCCATTCCCTTGAAGGGTCACTTTTGCCTGAGGCAACCCCTGCCCTGCTGTCCATCTGATCTCCGCATTACCGTTAAATAGCCCCTGAAGTTGGGTGCTTTTATCAAGGAATGGCTGGATCATAGCCAGATCAAAGCGTTCAAGTGCCACTTGTGCATGACCGCTAGTTCCTGCCTCAATAGGTTTTGAGATACAAAGATGAGCATTGGGATTAAGCCAGCAATGGGTTCCCACTATGGCCTTTTGCTGCAAGTTGAAATAATCAATGGCTATCGCCTTACTTAAACGCCACTCACCGACAGGCGTATTAAAGTCAGTATTGTTGATACTGCCTTGCCAGTGCTCCTTTTGACGATCAAAGCTGCCCTTAAGTGCCAAGTGGCCTGATACCGGTGTTCCTTCTATTTTCAGTTGTAAATCATGCTTCCTTTCTGTGCCTTTCGCGTTGAGCGTCAAGCTCTTGATCGTTAAATCCGCTTGCTGCAATTGCCGCACAACAACCGATAACTGACCCTGGATCTGTTCAGCCGAACGTACATCACCTTTGATCGCGGCGCTATCCACTCTTAGCACATCCTGCCAACGTAACCCACGTGCATTCAAATCTGCCACGATTTGCGGGGCTTGCATATTACCTCGCAATTTGACTTCACCCGTAATAAAGCCAGCCAGCCCCGGCAATAAGCCAGTTAATTGCGGTGCATTAATTTCACCATCGAGTTTCCACGCCTTATCCGTAAGCCGCCCTTGTACATTCAACGTATTACGCCCAACGGTAAGATCGAATTGAGGAATATCCCACTGTCCCGCGGCGTTACCCGATGCCTTACCACGCGCTTTGATAGCATTCTGCTTCACATGACCATCAAGGGTAATTTCAGGGATCTGAAGCTGCCAGCTTCCTCCATACAAGCTGCCACGTACGGCTATTTGACCATCTACTCTGGCAGGCCATTCCGGCCACTGTTTGGCCGTATTGATGCCATCCAAAATGAGCCTGGTATTCCAACTGATGGCTTTACTCCAATCAACCACGCCGGCAATATCGGCTTTCCCCTGCAAGGTGGCCAAACGTAAGCGCGTTAACCTCAGCAATTCTTCATTGCCTTTTGCATCCAGCATCAACGATGCCGGTGGAAGATCGTTGCCCTTAATATCCGAGCGAAGGGAAAGAGCGTAGTGACTGGCTTGACCATTTAAGCGCAACTTGATGCCATCAAGCTGATATTCTGGTTTGCCTTTAAGTGGCCATTGCAGTTGCTGGCTTTTCAATGTCAGGCGAACAGGCAAGCCTGCTGTTGCCAACTCAGTCTGAGCATCCAAATTGGCAGCGACAGGGCCGGAAAGATCCAATGCGAGATTAAGCTGCTGTAACAACGCACCTTTTAACGTTAAATCAATCTGTTGCCCTTTTAAGTCATCCAGATTGATATGATTTAAGTCATTGACCTTACTCTTAACCACTAGGTTAACTGGCCATTTTTCGGCTAGCTTTGCCGTCCCCCATATCGCCAGTGAGCCTTCCTGTGCCTGTACGCTTAACGTTTTTATCTCGACTGCCTGCCCATGATTGCTGGCCTGTAGCCGCAAATCGTTAATCTTGATATCGGTATCCCCTGTCAAATGAAGCTGGCTGCCGTGGATACCCTCCAGCGTGATATCAAGAGGAATGGGAACAGTAGGTAACTCCGCTAACAGAGGTTGGGCAAACAACGCCTTCAACGTTTCACCCAGAGGTTTTTCCGCTCCAGCCTGCTGCTCAATTTTTTGCGCTGTACCGATTTTTTCAGATGTGCTTTTTGGCAATGCCACCAGCAATCTATTAATTTCCGTAGGTTTTAATATCAGTCGTTTTTCCTGCCACTGGGCAGCCGTTTTAAACTCATCCAATGCAATAGCGATACCATCTACCTGCACATGAATATTTTTCAAAGAAAGCAAATCCAGTGAGATAGGGTACGGTGTTTGCAATTCAGTCAATGGTTCTGATTCAGTAACAGGAGCCGATGGCGGAAGTTCAGCGGTATTCACCGCAACAGTGACCCCTTCAGTTGTCAATGCATTGACGCACACCTGGCTGTGTTTCAGGCAGGAGAGCCGGATAGAGAGATGTAAATTATCTGCATTAACGTTAACGCCTGGCATCTGATATTTGACGCCTTTTAACGTTAAATCACGCCAACCTCCGCTGACACTCGCAATATCCAATCCAGGAACCCAACGTGCCGCACTGTTGATCACCAAATGCAAACCAGTTTCAGTGCCAACCAGTCCGACAACTGCCACTAATAACAGGCCAACAATCAGCAGGAAAGCAATACTAACCCTTTTTGCCCACTTCATAGTTCGGCCCCTAAACCAATATAAAATTCAACATTATGACTATCTGGATCTCCAATTGGCGTTGCCAAATCAAATTTTATCGGCCCTACCGGTGACGCCCAGCGCACGCCAATTCCCGCGCCAGTTTTAAAATTACTCTTTCTAATGTCATCCACCGCTTCACCGGAATCGACAAACAACGCACTCCACCAATTGCCATAAATATTGTATTGATATTCTAACGAACCAACCGCCAGCTTTGATGCCCCGACTAATTTTCCCGCACTATCTTTCGGTGAGATTTTCTGGTACTTATAGCCACGAATACTGCGATCCCCCCCAGCAAAGAAACGGAGATCCGGTGGCACCTTGTCGAATTCACTAGTCTCTATCCAGCCCAAATCTGCCCGTACCACAAAACGGTGATTCTCCCGATACGTTCTTATCCAGACATGATGAGCCTGTAATACGAGAAAATCGACATTCGACTGCCAGGTTGTATCAGAAATATCAATCGAGTAACGCTGGCTATCTCCCCAATAAGGCATTGTGCCGCCACGCTGGCGAATACGGCTGAGACTAAATCCCGGATAAAGCAGCATAGTGGTATTGGTTACGTTAGCCTGAGTAAAGTGGCTAAGGCTCCAGCGCAGATTCACGCTGTACTGCCACCCCGTAAAACGATCCCAATTACGGGAAAGGTTTAAGGTTGCCGTATCCGAAATGGTATCGTTAATATCTTTACGTCTATAACCCGTTTGTAGCTGATAATATTCTTCCAGTGGGTTAACTTTAAGCGGCATTTTGTAGGATGCGTCAATGATTTGATCGCGTCTAGAAAGGTTAAGGCTGGTACTCAAACTGTGTCCACGGGAATTAAGCCACGGTTTTTTCCATTTTGTCTGAACACGAGGCCCGACATCCGTTCCATAACCTCCCCCCAATTCAACATAGTTGGCAGACCGAGGCACTAAGGACGCATTTAATGGTAATAACTTATCCTTACTCTCACGCCCTATTTTAAAATCGGGTACAACAACCGCAGAGTTGAACCATCCGGTATCCACTAAACGGCGGTTAAATTCGGCTAATTGTTCAGAGGTATAGTATTCACCTGGTTTAAAAGGAATAAGGTTATTCAGGTAGGTTTCACGAATTTGCGATCCGTAGAATGTCACAGGACCAAAACGATAGCGTTGCCCGCTATCGAAATCAAAATCCCAAATAGATTCGTGCAGATCTTTTGCTACCCCCAACTCACTTTTTTTCATGACGGCATCAAAATAGCCTTTCTTAACCGCCAGATTCGTCAATGAATTTTTAAAATCTTCATATTCACCGTGGTTAAGTATGGTCCCGTCTTTGGGCATATTTTTTTTAATCAGGATGGCATAGTCTTTATCTGTTTTAGCACCGCCTTCCAAATCAACATTCACTTTAGCCACTCGCACAGGTTCACCAAGCGTTACCTTTGCAGTTAAAACAGGACGGGCAGGCGGCGTGTTCTCCTGATAGGTAAATTCAACGGTGGATTCATAATATCCTAATGGACGAAGCCCTTGTCGTATCGCTTTCTCCACACGTGCACGAAAACGACCATCAGGAGAAACTTCATCGGTACTGATATTGGAAAGTTGCACTCTGGCATTTTTTTCTAATTCTCCAGAAAGACCTTCTAGTTTCAATCGTAAATTTGCACTATAAGCCGATGGAGTGACGATAAAGACACAAAGCGCACCTATGAGGGGATATCGTGACACTCGAACTCCTAATATTTATCTCTCTGTTGAATAAAATTCAACAATATAAAAATGCCGCAATGAATTAATTCTGGTAAAGTTTTAACAATATACAAGCAACATATAATCATAAGACTTTGAATATACAGGAGGGAATCTTGCCAAATTCAACCAATGAAAGACAACCTGTTTCTGCGCCAGAGGCCATACCGGGTAGAACCACTCCATTAACCGTATCACCCTACCATGCCATCACGCAGCATGCGATAGAGAACATTCCTGAAAATATGGAAATTGCCTATGTAGGAATGGGATGTTTCTGGGGTGTGGAACGCCTTTTCTGGCAACAGGAAGGAATTTACACCACTTCCGTGGGTTACAGCGGCGGCACTACGCCAAACCCAACTTATGAAGAAGTGTGTACTGGATTAACAGGCCATGCAGAAGTGGTCAGGATCGTATTTGATCCAACCCAAATTACCTATTCGCAACTAATTACCCTGTTCTGGGAAAATCACGATCCTACCCAAGGTATGCGTCAACATGGTGATATTGGTACTCAATATCGTTCCGCTCTGTACACGGTTTCATCACAACAATATGAACAGGCCATTGCCAGCCGAGACCAATATCAGCAAGCGCTGGTGCAAAATAACGACCAACGCACTATCACGACGGAAATTCGCGAAGCGGGGCCATTCTACTTTGCCGAGGATTATCACCAGCAATATCTCCACAAAAACCCTGAAGGGTATTGTGGCTTAGGTGGTACTGGGATCTGCTTCCCACCGACACTTAGAAACTAGCTGATTGAGTTAGCCCAATGGTATGACCGTTGGGCTAGCTACCTGAAATACGATCAATCAGCATCTGCCCCCAACCAGTAGCAAACCCTGCATTGTGTTATATTTATACAAATTTTCTCCAAAAAGTGAAATTTTTCTATTGAGTTAACGCCTCCTCCTGTGTATAGCCAGAGAATTTATCTACTCCATGCATTTGTGAAGAAAACACAAAAAACACCGACTGGTGCGATAGAAATAGCCAGAAAACGGCTGAAGGAGATGAACAAATAAACGGTATTGATTTTGAACAACTGAAATCAGAAATGTTAAACACCCCAGAAGCTATCCAGACATATAACGATCCAGACGAAAGCCAGGTATTATAGAGTTGCTATACCAAATGCGTGCAAACGCGGGTTTGTCTAAATCAGAATTGGTCAAGAAATTGGGCGTTTCACCCTCTGCCATTACTCGGCTGGAAGGAAATCCGATGGAGACTAGCATAAGAACCCTGTCCCGATATGCTAATACCTGCGGTGCCAATATCAATATTAAATTGAGTTTATTGATAACACACAATCAATAAACGGCCACAAGGCCGTTTATTATACTAATGTTATGTATTGATTTTATTACCATTAGTCGATGAGCAGTTACAAACAATCACCCTATTTCGGTCTGTAAGCGCAATACTTGCTGATTGACTTCACTCATTACATGGAAATGGCGTTTATCTCTGATTTTCGGGGGTAAGATCTTTCCATAATTGAATTCAAACGCACCCATGTCCTTAATATATAACCGCCCACGAAATAGGGTTTTTACGTAGAGAGCAATTTTCACAGGGTTATAATGGCGAAAGATTTTCATCTCTGTTTTTTCCTCCCATGCTTCTTACGGTACTATTCTATCTATTGCTGCTGCATAACTCGCCAATGAATCAGAAGATGCATCGTGGTTATGCCAACTGTATAGACTACGTATATAGAAATTTGTTCCCTCAATATTAAGATTCAATCTCTGCCTTAATGTAATATTATGATATTAATAAGTATTATATTACGCTTCCCTTTTGTTTACTTATATCTCACCTCAAATGTTATTAAATTGTTTATTTTATTGAGGACAGACCAGTTAACAAGCGCTATGCTGAATATGTCATTCCCTGATAACATGCCACATCATGATAAATAAGGAATAAATATGTTAAAAAACAATATATTAACAAGAATCGTGTTATCTGCAATATTGAGTATAACGCCAATATTTGCGTTCGCTCATAACATCACCTTAGAACAACCTGTTCCCGCTATCAGTGTGACAGATAAAGGTGAGCTGTTGCTAAACGATGGTAAGTTCAGCTACCAAAATTGGAGCAGTACTGAACTGTCAGGAAAAGTAAGAACAATCCAGCATATTGCCGGTCGTAGTTCCGCAAAAGAGATGAATGATCCCCTGATTCAAGCATTGAAGGATGCTGATTTACCTAAGGATAAATATCAAACCACCAGCATCATGAATACTGATGATGCTATTTTTGGCACTGGTGTTTTTGTTCGCAATAGTATCGAAGACAGCAAAAAACAGTTCCCGTGGTCACAATTCATTGTCGATAGTAACGGCCTGGTTAAAAAGGCTTGGGGACTGGAACCCAAAAGTTCGGCAATCATTGTGCTGGATAAAAATGGTAAGGTGAAATTCGTCAAAGATGGCAAGTTAAGTAACGAAGACATTACACATGTGATCAGCCTAATTAAAGAAGAATTGGAAAAATAGCCTATTCAACGCTGAACAGTGATAATGGTTCTCCCATTGTGAGCCATTATCACCTTAATGTATCGCTTCAGAATCAAAAAACACTAACTCTAAATCCTGGATTCAGAAAGGATTCACGCGGCGTGTAATTGAGTGTTTTCCCTTCCCAATCCGTCACATGCGCCCCCGCAGCAATAGCAATGGCATGACCGGCCCCCGTATCCCAGATGTTGGTCGGCCCAAAGCGTGGGTAAAGTTGGGCTTTCCCCTCTGCAACCATACAAAATTTGAGTGAAGACCCTACCGAAAGTGTATCGTGTACCCCTAGCTGGGAAAGATAGTCTTGCAACTCCTCATCGTCCTTGTGAGAGCGACTGACTACCACAACTGGCGGTTTCGCTGGCATAACTTTAATGGGAAGCATCTGACCATTGGCTTCTTTCCACGCCTGACGCCCTTGCCCTGAATATAAGACATTATGTACCGGAACATAGATAACTCCCATCACAGGTATACCTTGTTCTATCAATGCGATATTAACAGTAAACTCGCCATTGCGGCGAATAAACTCTTTCGTACCATCCAATGGATCAACCAGCCAATAACGCTGCCAATTTTTCCGCTCTTCCCATGACGGTGGTTCTTCTTCTGATAACAGCGGGATATCAGGTGCAATGCGCAACAATCCTGCTTTAATGATCTTATGGGCGGCAATATCCGCGGCAGTAACAGGTGAATCATCCATTTTATGCTCTACTTGCAACGGTTGCTCATCCTGATAGACCTCCATGATCGCCACGCCTGCTTCCCGTGCCAATTGGCAGATCTGTTGTAGCATCATACACCTCTGCATTCATTGTTCAGCTATCCCCTTAATGCTTTCAAATTGCAACTTTTGGCTGTGCTGCAAATCGAAACCGATTTTGGGTAATAGCCGGCTAACCGGCTATTCAATAAGTTACAGAATTTCCAATAATTCCACTTCGAAGATCAGCGTGCTATAAGGAGGAATGGATGCACCTGCCCCACGCTCACCATAAGCCAGATTGTGCGGAATATAAAGTTCCCATTTGGAACCGACTGGCATCAAGGTCAACGCTTCAATCCACCCTGGGATCACGCCGCTAACAGGGAATTCTGCAGGCGTACCGCGCTGTACTGAACTATCAAATACAGTGCCATCGATCAGGCGGCCTGTATAATGAACACGAACACGATCAGTACGGGCAGGGATAGCACCATCACCTTGTGTCAGGACAGAAAATTGCAGACCAGACTCCGTGCTGCTTACACCTTCACGATGAATATTTTCTGCCAGGAATTTTTTGCCTTCTTCTGCCATCTCCTGCTGACGTTCACGACGAACGCTATCAGCACGTTCATGTATCTCACGTAGCGCACGATGCAGTTCTTCTACCGGAATAGCAGGAGAACGGCTTTCCAACGCATCACACAGTCCTGCCAACAGAGCTTCTGGTTCTAACCCTTGTAAACCAGATTCCTGTAATTGTTGCCCAACCTGCAAACCAATACCGTAACTTGCCCGCGCTTCAATAGACTCAAAAGAAGGTTTTGTCATGAAAGTACCTGTTATTAAATGAGTGAAAGCTCAAGCATAACAGCACTGTCTGGATGGGTAAACGCGTTAAAGTGGGTAATAATAATGTAAGGCACCAATTCTTGCAGTATAACTGCTACCAGGCCTTATGTTTGGGGCATATTTTTGCGACACAAAACAAAAAACGCCGGCAATGCCAGCGTTTTTCGTCACATGTTCTTCAGCTAATCAGCGATTAAGCTTCTGGAACGATGTTAACGTTCAACTGTGCGAATACATCGCTGTGTACCTGGAAGTGAACTTCATGTTCACCAACAGTACGCAGAACGCCGTTAGACAGGCGAACTTCGCTCTTAGATACTTCAACGCCAGCCGCAGTCACTGCATCAGCGATATCACGAGTACCGATAGAACCGAACAGTTTACCTTCGTCACCCGCTTTAGAAGCGATAGTGACAGAACCCAGTGCGTTGATTTTCTCTGCACGAGCTTGTGCTGCTGCCAGAACGTCAGCCAGTTTAGCTTCCAGTTCAGCACGACGAGCTTCGAAGAATTCGATGTTTTTCTTAGTTGCAGGAACAGCTTTGCCCTGTGGTACTAAGAAGTTACGGGCATAACCCGCTTTAACGTTAACTTGGTCACCCAGGCTACCCAGGTTCGCTACTTTATCAAGCAGAATAATTTGCATTACCTTATCCTCTCAAAGTCGTTAATGGACTGAGCCTATTACTGATGGCGATCAGTGTAAGGCAACAGAGACAGGTAGCGCGCACGCTTGATAGCACGAGCGAGCTGACGCTGGTATTTTGCACGAGTGCCAGTAATACGGCTTGGTACAATTTTACCGCTTTCGGTAATGTAGTTTTTCAGCGTAGCAATATCTTTATAATCGATCTCTTGTACGCCTTCCGCGGTGAAGCGGCAGAACTTGCGACGACGGAAATAACGTGCCATTTGGCTAGTCTCCAGAATCTATCAATTCAATCTGCTCGGCATGTAGAACCAGTTTGCTAAGACCATTACGCCCATAATGGGAATTAATGAATCCTGAAACCGTTATTCGACTGCCGACCGTTATACTGTGAGTATATTCCTGTAACAACTGTCCGCTGGCAATAACGGGCATTCTGCACCATGATTGCCTGCTGAACCCGGCTTCCTGCTGCTGTGAACGATGTTCAAGCACAAACTGACAATGTGGAATACCAGATGGACTGACTCTTCGTATCGGTGCCTTGCACACTGTGCCAGAAAGCACCAAACGATTGGTTGTCACGGTAATTACTCTTCAGAATCCCCAGCTTCATCAGCATCATCAGCCAGGTCTTCTTCCAAGACCAGATCACGGCTGCGACGTTCGTCTTTAGCCTTAACCATTGGTGATGCTTCAGTTACTGCGTGCTTAACGCGCATAACCATGCTGCGGATAACGGCGTCGTTGAAGCGGAAGTTAGTTTCCAGCTCATCAATCGCTTCTTGTGGCGCTTCAACGTTCATCAGAACGTAGTGAGCCTTGTGCAGTTTGTTGATTGGGTAAGCCAGTTGACGACGACCCCAGTCTTCCAGACGGTGAATCTGACCTTGCGCGTTAGCGATAGTCGCACTGTAACGCTCGATCATGCCCGGAACCTGTTCGCTTTGGTCAGGATGGACCATAAAAACGATTTCGTAATGACGCATTAGATTGCTCCTTACGGATTATTCAGCCTCCTGTCAGGGTCAGCCGTGGCCCATGGAGGCAAGGAACGTGTTTAGTACGGCTGAAAAATCGACGCGTCACTATACCCGTACAATACAAAAAACTCAATAAAGAATTACCGGACGCTTCTCTGGCGTACGATTTCAAACAAGCATACCCCTGTTGCAACCGATACGTTCAAAGAAGAGACTGAACCCGCCATAGGAATACTGATCAATTCATCACAATGTTCGCGAGTCAATCGACGCATACCTTCTCCTTCCGCTCCCATCACCAGAGCCATCGGACCAACCAACTTGCTTTCGTATACAGAATGTGTGGCTTCACCCGCGGTTCCGACAATCCAGATATTGTGTTCTTGCAATAAACGCAGTGTCCGGGCAAGGTTAGTAACACGGATCAGCGGTACACTTTCTGCCGCCCCACAAGCCACTTTTTTGGCGGTAGCGTTCAATTGTGCAGAGCGATCACGAGGAACAATAATTGCGTCAACTCCCGCCGCATCCGCTGTACGCAAACAAGCCCCCAGGTTATGTGGATCGGTGACGCCATCCAATACCAGCAGGAATGGACGCTCCAGCCGAGATAACAAATCCGGCAGATCATTTTCCTGATATTGGCGTCCTGGCTTGACGCGGGCAATGATCCCTTGATGGACGGCACCTTCTGTTTGGGCATCCAACCATTGGCGGTTGGCAATTTGTACCGCAATACCGATACCTTCCAACTCCTGCAATAATGGGGTTAAACGGCGATCTTCACGCCCTTTCAGCACATAAACTTCCATGAAACGTTGTGGATCGCGCTCCAGCAAAGCTTTAACGGCATGGATACCGTAGATAATTTCACTCATGACTGACTGATACCTGACTCACTGATATCTTTAAGATATCAAAAATAGTGGGCGGCAAAATCCGCCCTGTTTGATGATTGTATAGATTAATCTTTGCTGGCTAGTTTTTACTAGCGATTAGCTGTCGCTTTTTTTCGCGCGCTTCGCTTTCAGTTTTGCCGCAATTTTTTTAGTCTTGCTTGACGGTTTTTTCTTATTGCTTGACTTAGGCTTTTCCGTACTTTTCTTTTTACGAAAGGCGCTATCTGGCTCAAAATTGGCCGATTTTTTATGATCACGGCCTTTTTTACCATTTTTACGCTCTGGCGTACCTTTTTTCGCCTTATCCCGTGCCGTCTTCCCCTGATTACGCGCTTTGCGAGTTGTGGAAAGTAAGGTGAAATCAATATTGCGTTCATCCATATGAACCGCTTCCACGCGGATCTCTACTTCATCACCGAGGCGATAAGTTGTTCCAGAAGACTCACCAATCAAACGCTGTCCGACGTTATCATATTGATAATAATCGTTATCCAACGTCGAAACATGTACCAAGCCGTCAATAAACAGATCATTCAAACGGACAAAGAAACCGAAGCCTGTCACGCTGGTAATCAGTCCAGTGAAAACATTTCCCACCTGATCTTGCATGAAATCACATTTCAGCCAGTCTGCCACATCCCTTGTCGCTTCGTCAGCACGGCGTTCGGTCATGGAACAGTGATCACCCAGTTGCAGCATCTGCTCCATATCGTTGTGCCAACCCCCTGTTGGCGTCCCACGATGTTCAACAGCACCCTTTTCTTGTTCTTGTGCCAATAAGTACTTAATCGCACGATGCAGAGCCAGATCAGGGTAGCGACGGATTGGCGAAGTAAAATGAGAATAAGAGCGCAATGCCAGACCAAAGTGCCCCCGATTCTCCGGCTCATAGATCGCCTGCTTCATAGAGCGCAACAGCATCGTTTGCAGTAACTCGCGATCTGGCCGATCAGCGACTTGTTTCATCAATTGCGCATAATCTTTCGGTTCTGGCGTCAAGCCACCCAACAAGCTCAATCCCAATTCATTGAAGACTGAACGTAGATTCAGGATACTCTCTTCTTTTGGTCGATCATGGATGCGGTATAACGCGGGTTCATGGTGTTTTTCAACAAAGCGAGCAGCGGCAATATTTGCCAAGATCATACACTCTTCGATAAGTTTATGCGCATCGTTGCGTACAACGGGTTCTATACGCTCAATGCGACGCTCTGCATTAAAGATAAACTTGGCTTCTTCCGATTCAAACGAAATAGCGCCACGCTGTTCACGCGCATGTTCCAATGCCTGATAAAGCTCATGCAGGTGCTCAATATGTTGCACCAGCGGCTTGTAGTGCTCACGCAACTCTTGATCGCCCTGCAAAATCTTCCAGACTTTGGTATAGGTCAAACGAGCGTGTGAATTCATCACTGCTTCATAAAACTTATAGGAAGAGAGCTTGCCCTGGGCGGAAACGGTCATTTCACACACCATACATAGGCGATCAACTTCTGGATTGAGGGAGCACAATCCGTTAGACAGTACTTCCGGCAGCATAGGTACAACCTGGGATGGGAAATAAACCGAGTTTCCACGGCTGCGTGCTTCTATATCCAAAGCGGTTTGCGGGCGAACATAGTAGCTGACATCAGCAATCGCTACCCACAATCGCCAACCGCCACCCCGTTTTCTTTCGCAATACACCGCATCATCAAAGTCTCGTGCATCTTCGCCATCAATCGTCACCAATGGCAACGCTCGTAAATCTACCCGATCTTGCGTGGCCGATTCCGGTACATGTTCGTCCAAACCTGCGATCTGTTTTTCTACCATTGGCGGCCAGCTGTGTGGAATTTCATGGGTACGCAGCGCCATCTCAACCGCCATGTTTGTTCCCATGGTCTCACCCAGCACTTCAACAATTTTACCGATGGCTTTAGTCCGGCGAGTCGGGCGATTTGTCAATTCAACCACCACGACGTTACCCATTCTTGCGCCGCAAGTTGCTTCTTTTGGGATCAATATATCGAAACAGAGACGGCTATCATCAGGGACGACAAATCCCATGCCCGCATCCATAAAATACCGGCTAACAATCTGGCTACTCTTTGGCTCTAAAACCCGCACGATACGCACTTCAATGCGGCCTCTTCTGTCTGGTCGTAAAGGCTGTGCCAGAACCACATCACCATGGATCGCCATTTTCATCTGATCGGCTGGCAGGAAATAATCTTCTTTGTGGCCTTCCACACGCAGAAAACCATAGCCATCACGGTGTCCAATCACCGTACCTTTCAATAAATCCAGCCGCTCTGGCAACGCATAACATTGCCGGCGGGTAAAAACCAACTGTCCATCACGTTCCATTGCCCGCAAACGGCGGCGCAGTGCTTCCAGAGCTTCTGGAGTGGTTAACTGAAGTTCCTGTGCTAATTCCTGACGGCTTACCGGAGTGGCATGTTTAGAAATGATATCCAAGATGTATTCACGGCTTGGGATAGGAGATTCGTATTTTGCAGCCTCTCGTTCCTGAAAAGGATCTTTTGACATCGTCATTCCTCTATTGTCATCAGCAAGCTGTTTATCCCCTTGCTTCACTTAACTAAAAGTAATTGATAAAGGGGACGATTGTCTTTGACCATATCGGCCACAGTATGTTTATCCAACTCTTCCAAAAAATTTTCTACCGCTTGATTCAAGACTGACTTTAAGCGACATGCAGGCGTGATTTGACAGGCACTACAATCAACCAATGACAGAGGCTCCAATGAGCGAACTACATCACCAATTCTGATCTCGCTGGCAGGTTTCCCTAAACTGATGCCGCCATTTTTTCCCCTGACAGCATTCACCAATCCTAAGTGACTCAGTTGGTTGATGATCTTTACCATATGGTTACGTGAGACACCATAAACTTCAGTGACTTCTGTAATATTCGTCATTTGGCCTGCTGGTAAAGAGGCCATATAAATCAAGGCACGTAATCCATAATCGGTAAAACTGGTTAACTGCACACTCACCTCTGGGAGACTGAATATCACGGAGCTTATTTGGCACCAAAAAATGTATGTTTATTGGTTTTCGTTAGTTGATCATCATTATGTGGGTATTTTAAAAATTAAGCAAAACGGGAGAAAACAAAAACCGGGCAATAAGCCCGGTTATGTGCGCCGAAAAGATCGATCTATCGATTAAGCATCAAAGGGATCACGCAGGATCATGGTTTCTGCACGATCTGGACCTGTAGAAATAATATCAACAGGAATGCCTGTCAGCTCTTCTACACGCTTGATGTAGTTAAGTGCCGCTTGTGGCAATTGGCTGTGATCTTTCACGCCAAAAGTGCTTTCATCCCAGCCGGGCAGGATTTCATAGACCGCTTCAAGACCTTCCCAGTTTTCTGCGGCCAATGGCGTCGTGTCAATGACAGTGCCATCAGGCAGGCGATAACCAACGCAGATTTTCACTTCTTTCAAGCCATCCAGCACATCCAATTTAGTCATGCAGAAGCCAGACAGGGAGTTGATTTGGATCGCGCGGCGAATAGCAACGATATCCAACCAGCCAGTACGACGGCTACGACCTGTAGTCGCACCAAATTCCTGACCTTTCTGACGCAGGTATTCACCTGTTTCATCAAACAGTTCAGTTGGGAATGGGCCTGCCCCTACACGGGTAGAGTAAGCCTTGATGATACCCAGGACATAGTCAACATAGCGTGGACCCAGGCCAGAACCCGTTGCAACGCCACCCGCAGTAGTGTTGGAAGAAGTCACATAAGGATAGGTACCGTGGTCGATATCCAGCAGAGTACCCTGCGCCCCTTCGAACATGACCAATTCACCCTTCTGGGTTGCTTTATACAGCAAGTCAGAAACGTCAACTACCATGCCAGTCAGGATATCGGCAACAGCCAAAATGTCATCCAATGTCTTCTGGTAATCAACAGCAGGTTCTTTGTAGTAGTTAACTAATTGGAAGTTGTGGTAATCGATGATTTCTTTCAGTTTGACAGCGAAATTTTCTTTATCAAACAGATCGCCAACACGCAGACCACGACGTGCGACTTTATCTTCATATGCAGGGCCGATACCACGGCCTGTTGTACCAATTGCCTTGGCACCACGCGCTTTTTCGCGGGCGTTATCCAATGCAACATGATAAGGCAGGATCAGCGGACAAGCTTCAGAAATAAGCAGGCGCTCACGTACAGGAATCCCACGTGATTCAAGCTCTTTCATCTCTTTCATCAAAGCATCTGGTGCTAAAACGACCCCATTTGCGATAATGCTAATGACATTTTCACGTAAGATCCCGGATGGGATTAAGTGGAGAACGGTTTTTTCACCGTTGATGACTAGTGTATGGCCCGCGTTATGGCCCCCTTGATAACGAACTACGTATTTAGCCCGTTCAGTCAGCAAGTCGACGATTTTACCCTTGCCCTCGTCACCCCATTGGGTGCCCAATACGACAACGTTCTTACCCATTTCAAAAGTTCACTCGGTTGCTTAAAAATGGATTCTACCATCTCATTTAGCACCTTTCAGTATTTTTTATTACTTCTTGTTATTTCGTTTAGTTATATAAATGGACTGATAAATAAACCATTGGTAATGATAGCGGTATATAAAAAAGCCACTGTCATTTTTTACAGTGGCTTACCGTGGGTTAACAGGATTTTACTTCGCAGGTGCTTTCATATAACGGAAGAAGTCAGTATCTGGACTGAGTACCATTACATCATTACCGTTATTCTTGAAGCTCTTCTCGTAAGCACGCAAGCTACGGATAAATGCATAGAACTCAGGATCTTGGTTGAATGCATCCGCAAATAGTTTAGTGGCTTCCGCATCACCTTCACCATGTAATACCAATGCTTCGCTCTGTGCTTCTGCCCTGATTTCAGTTGCTGTTTTATCAGCAGCAGCCCGGATCTTTTCCGCTTCTTCCGAACCTTCTGAACGCAGGAGACGCGCTTCGGCTTCACGGTCAGCACGCATACGCTGGTAAATAGCCTCTGAAATTTCCTGTGGCAAGTTGATCTGTTTGATACGAACGTCAACAACTTCAATACCTAAGGCAGCCATGCTGTTTGGATTAACGGCTGGTTGCTTGCCTTTTGTCTCTTTTTCTACCAAGGCCGCAGCAGATGCAATCGCACTATCGACATCTGTTTCATCATCTTCTTCGTGGGTTCCCCGATTCAGGGCATCACGCACATCGGTAGTCAAACGACCACGGGAATCAGTCACAATACCGCGTACATCAAGGCGACCAATTTCAGAACGCAAACGGTCACTGAATTTACGTCTCAGCATCATTTCAGCCCGGTTGATATCACCGTTACTTGTTGCCAGATAGTAACGACTGAAGTCATTAATACGCCACTTCAAGTAAGAGTCAACAATCAAGTCTTTATTTTCACGCGTCAAGAAACGGTCAGCCGTGATATCCAGAGTTTGGATACGGGCATCAAGGGTTTTAACTGTTTCTACAAACGGAATTTTGAAATGCAGACCCGGCTCATAAATGATCGGTTTATTCTCTGCATCACGTACAACCTTACTAAAACGCAACACAATGCCACGTTCGCCTTCTTTGACAGTAAAGATTGATGAATAGAGAACAACCAATACCGCAATAATCGCAACAATAAATGAATTACGCATGATTATGGTCTCCCCATTCTGACCGTATCACCGCGCAGGTTATCGCTACCACCATAAGTGTTAGATTCCCGTTGTGGCGTAGATTGATTCTGACGAATAATCTTCTGTACTGCTGTATTACTAGACGTATTTTGCTGAACTTGTGCCTGATCTTTAACCGCTTGATCTAACGGCAATAGCAGCATGTTATTACTCTTCTCGTTTGCAATGATTTTACGTGTATTGCTCAACACACGTTCCATCGTCTCGATATACAGACGTTCGCGAGTAATTTCTGGAGCTGCCTTATATTCAGGCAAGATTTTGGCAAAACTCGCCACTTCACCCTTAGCATTCAATACTGCGCTAACTTTATAGGCTTTAGCATCTTCGATAATACGTTGTGCTTCACCTTTCGCTTTAGGTAATACTTCGTTCTCGTAAGCTCTGGCTTCACGAATGGTTTGCTGCTTCTGCTCACGCGCTGCGATCACATCATCGAATGCAGCCTTAACTTCTTCAGGTGGACGAGCAGCCTGGAAGTTTACATCGACCACAGTAATACCCATATTGTATGGACGGATAGTCTCTTCCAGTACCTTCTGAGTATCGTTACGGACAATAGTACGCCCTTCCGTCAGATTGGTTTCCATCGAATATTTGCCAACAACACCGCGCACGGCGCTGTCTGTAGCCTGGCGCAAACTATCATCAGGATTGGTAACACTGAAAAGATAAGCTGCTGGATCGGTAACACGGTATTGAACGTTCATTTCAGCCAATACCACGTTTTCATCTGAAGTCAGCATGGCCCCCGTCGTTGCCAAATCGCGAACAGATTCAACGTTAACCGCCCTGACATGATCAATGAACGTCATTTTCCAATTCAAACCAGGCTGTACAACATGATTAAACTTGCCAAATCGAGTTACTACGCCACGTTCTGTTTCTTTAATCGTATAGAAACCACTTACAACCCAAACAGCAATTGCAGCAGCAACGGCAAGACCAATAAGACGCCCGCCAAATTTAGGGTTCTGCCCAGAACCATTTCCACCTTTGTTTCCACCGAGACCACCGAGTTTTTGACTCAGTTTACGGAACAGATCGTCGAGATCAGTTGCCCCACGGTTACGACCACCTTTATTGTTGCCGCCGGAGTTGCCGCCATTATTATTGCTGCTTCCCCACGGGTCGCGGTCCTGTCCGTTATTACCGGGCTGATTCCACGCCATGTTTTAGCTCCACTTTCTAGTTTTTACTGGTTTTTCAGAGGTGACTGCTCTCCACCCAGATGGGTGAGGCTTCCCACTTCACAGGCCGTTGCCTGTCCTTGACAGGTTTGACAGCGGCCTCCGTGGGCAGAAACGACGAACTTCATCGTTTTGTAAGCAACCAATATTATTGGGTGATAACTTTTGACAGTGCTGACCTGTCACTGCAATTCTGGCACAGTCATTTCATCACCGCCATTTCATCTCTGCTACTCCATGACTATAAGCACCTTGAAATGACGGATAAAATGATACCTTGTTTGTTGTCTTGCGCCAATCAATCAGACAACATAGTCGGGTAATTTTGGTTCTTGTTTACACAAACGACGCCAATCGACCATTGGCATCCTGACTTCAACACCAACCTGACCATTTTCTTCCATCCATTCATCTTCAATGGCCTGAAGCTGATAAAAACGGCTACGCAGACGCCCTGCTTCAGGCGGAAGGTGCAATTTATAATGCGCAATTTCACCTGAAAGGCTCTCGGTCAATGCCTGCAATAATAAAGGAATACCTGCGCCAGTTTGTGCAGATAACCAAACTCTGACCGGCCGATTTTCTTCATCACGATCAATGCGGGGAATAAAATCTTCCAACATATCGATTTTATTCATCACCATCAGAGAAGGGATCTCATTGGATTCAATCTCTTCAAGAACACTGTCAACAGCGATAATGTTTTCATCGAAGCGAGGGTCAGCCGCATCAACAACATGCAGCAATAATCTCGCTTGCCGAGTTTCCTGCAAAGTCGCCTTGAACGCTGCCACCAAATCATGGGGTAAATGGCGGATAAAACCAACTGTATCAGCCAAAACAACCGTACCAACATCATCCACCTCTATTCGGCGCAGTGTCGGATCCAGGGTGGCAAAAAGCTGGTCAGCCGCATAAACATCGGCAGAAGTTATTTTATTGAATAAACTGGATTTTCCGGCATTGGTGTAACCAACAAAAGAGACCGTTGGGATATCGGCTTTATTACGTGCCTGGCGCCCCTGTTCACGCTGCTTTTCAACTTTGTTAAGGCGTCCCAAAATCTGTTTGATTTTGTCACGCAGCATACGGCGGTCACTTTCCAACTGGGTTTCCCCAGGCCCACGCAACCCGATCCCCCCTTTTTGGCGTTCAAGGTGAGTCCAGCCCCGAACCAGACGGGTGGACAGGTGACGCAATTGTGCCAATTCGACTTGCAACTTGCCTTCGTGTGTCCTTGCCCGTTGGGCAAAAATATCCAGAATCACCCCCGTGCGATCAACGACACGGCATTGGCACAAGCGTTCAAGATTACGTTCCTGCGCAGGACTGAGGGCATGGTTAAACAACACCACATCTGCACCGCTGTTCTTGACAGCTTCAGCAATTTCCTCTGCCTTGCCCTCTCCGACAAAATATTTCGGATGAGGTGCCTTCCGGCTTCCCGTTACAATCTGCACAGGAGAAACACCAGCGGAAGTCACCAATGACTCGAATTCACTGAGATTTTCCGTATCTTTTTCCTGTGAGAAGAAAACATGCACCAGAACGGCTAACTCTCCGCCTTCATAACGATCAAACAATGGTGCAACCCCTCAGGCTGAGTAAAAATCCGATAAGAAAAAACATAGGTAAAGTCTCCCTACCTATGTTTTTATTTTCAGACACGGCTGCTGATTTATTCAGCGCCATCGCCTTCCTGTTGTACTGCCGGGTTAGTGCCAGCATGATAATTTCCAACGCCAGTCGGCACATTCTGGTTGTTACCATGATGAGACACAGGACGGGAAGGCACAACAGTAGAGATGGCATGTTTATAAACCATCTGGCTAACCGTGTTCTTCAGTAAAATGACAAATTGGTCAAAAGATTCAATCTGCCCCTGCAATTTGATGCCGTTTACCAAATAAATAGAAACCGGGACCCTTTCACGTCGTAAAGCGTTCAGGAATGGATCTTGCAAAGATTGCCCCTTAGCCATTCTATATTTTCCTTATTTTGTTGTTTTTAACTAAGAACCGATTGGTTCGAAAAGTAACTACTCAAAAATGATACTTGGTACTGATCAATTGTACACAATCAATGAATTTATGTACTAATAACCTGCATGACTGTGTTTAGATTTTGTTTAGGTTGATCGCTATCCAACCAGGTCACATTGTCCCAACTTCTGAGCCACGTAATCTGACGCTTCGCCAATTGGCGTGTCGCACAGATACCGCGATAAACCATCTCATCATGAGAGATTTCGCCCGCGAGGTGAGACCACATCTGACGATAACCAACACAACGAATGGAGGGTAAATCGGTATGCAAATCACTACGAGCATAAAGTGCTTTTACCTCATCTTCAAACCCTGATTTGATCATTTGTTCAAAACGGGCTGCGATACGCTGATGCAAAATTTCACGGCTTGCTGGCGCGATCGCAAATTGATGAACTCGATAAGGCAATATTTCTCCAGACGTTTCAGTCAACTCAGTTAGAGTTTTACCCGAAATTCGAAAAACTTCCAGTGCACGAGTAAGACGTTGTGGATCATTAGGATGAATCCTTGCCGCAGAAACGGGATCAATTTCCTGTAATTGTCGATGTAACGCGTCCCATCCCAGCTCTGCTGCCTGTTGTTCAATCTGCGCCCTAACCTCGGGATCTGCGGAAGGTAAAGGCGATAATCCTTCCAACAAGGCTTTGAAATATAGCATGGTTCCACCAACCAGGAGGGGTATTCTCCCAGCCGCCGTGATTTCTGCCATTTCTTGCAATGCATCACGGCGAAAATCGGCAGCAGAATAGACTGCCGCAGGGTCAAGAATATCGATCAAACGATGAGGTGCCAGTGCCTGCTCTTCTGCGGAAGGTTTTGCTGTCCCAATATCCATTCCACGATAAATCAACGCAGAATCGACACTGATTAATTCAATCGGAAGAAGCTGACGCAAAGCGATCGATAACGCCGTTTTCCCTGAAGCCGTCGGCCCCATGATAAAAATGGCTGTCGGCAGATGTTGAGTTTTTAAATCACTCATGATTAAGGAATGCCACCACTGCTTGTAAATCAATTAACTGTAATAACCCATCCGGCGGCGATCCCACCAGTTGAGGGCAAAGGCGTTCGACATCAGCCAAACGCTGGACGGCTTGCGCGATGTTCCACGTTTCATGCTCGCTATCCACGTGACGGGAAAGCCAACTGGCAACCTGCTCAACAGAAGCGGCTGACTGTTCCCCAAGATAGCCCAACAGTTCCGGCAAGAGTTTCGGCAGGTTCTGTTGACGCAGAGGCAACGATACCGCATGAATGGTTACTTTTCCATGTGCGACTGTCGATTCAATGCCAAAAGTCTTTAATAAGTCACTATTCTGCTTTAAGACACTCATTTCTGACTGATTGAGAGCAAGTTTCAGCGGGATCAATAATGGCTGGGATTTAAGCCCCTGTTCTCCGGGGGTCAGTTGCGCCTGTTTCAGCCAGCGTTCAGCGACTGGCAGGGAAAGCAACCCGATTCCCGATGGGGATTCGATCAAAGCATAACAACCTGCATAGATACACAATACTTTTCCAAAGCTATGTTTCCCCTGTCCCGATGGCACAGGAGTAGCAGAAACCGATACACCTTCCCGCGCACCCCGCTCTGGAAATAACGGGCGTTTTTCTTCTGGGGAGAATTGCATCATTTTTTGGTACAACTCCCCCTGTTTTTTCTGGTAGCTTTCCCCATGATGTATTTGTTGCGTACCACGATCATAATGCTCATGACGTCGTGAAGAGGCCTCATCCGCTTGTTCAACACGCTTGCGGGTAAAATGGTTTTCTCCCGCAGAAAGGCGATTCTCCGGCACCCAGCTTGTAGCACTCTCCTGACAACCAAGCACCAATTCATCTCCCGTGCCGCGTTGTTTCAATACCGCAGCTACACCCTGGTAAATAAAATCATGTACCAGGCGAGCCTGATGGAAACGCACTTCATGTTTGGCTGGATGTACATTGACATCCACCTGGCGCGGATCGATTTCGAGATACAAAACATAAGCGGGTTGCTGCTCCCCCTTAATCAAATCCTGATAAGCTTGACGAATCGCATGATTAATCAGGCGATCCCGCATCATGCGCCCATTGACATAGCAATATTGGATCTCGCTCACTGCCGTATTCACCGGATCTACAACCCAGCCCTTAATAGACAAAGAATCATGCTGCCATGACAACGCCAGCGCCTGTTGCACAAAAGCGGTTCCACAAATGGCTGCCAGACGCCGTTCATGCTGAGATTCATCTTTAGCAGGACGATACTGGCGCACCAATTTCCCATTGTGATTCAGGTTAATGGCGACATCCAACCGCGCCAAAGCTATTCGACGCACGACTTCATCAATATGGCCAAATTCCGTTTTTTCTGTTCTCAGGAATTTCCGGCGGGCAGGCGTGTTATAAAACAGATCCAACACTTCAACCGTTGTTCCCACAGGATGAGCGGCAGGTTTTACCGTGACGTCCATATCACGGCCTTCGGCATAAGATTGCCACGCTTCCGCCTGACTTTCAGGGCGGGAAGTTAATGTCAGCCTTGAAACAGAACTGATACTCGCTAAAGCTTCCCCACGGAAGCCCATACTGACAATCGCTTCCAAATCATCCAATGACGCAATTTTACTGGTTGCATGGCGCGCTAGTGCCAGCGTCAAATCCTGCTTGCTGATCCCACCGCCATTATCACGAATTCGGATCAGCTTTGCGCCACCCCGTTCAATATCAATATCAATACGGGTTGCACCGGCATCAAGGCTATTTTCCACCAACTCTTTCACTACAGAAGAAGGGCGTTCAACCACTTCACCGGCAGCAATCTGGTTTGCCAATTGTGGGGGTAATATCTTGATAGCCATAATTTGACCTTAATTACAATTCAGAGCCTATCAAACCTATTCTGATAAGCGTATATTTGGTTACTTTGGCGCAGACTGCAATGGATTAGCCAGAAAATAGTGACGTAATCCCGAATGAATAGCCTGTGCCAGTTTTTCCTGATACTGATTGGAGCCTAATAACCCTTCTTCAGACACGTTACTGATAAAGCCTGTTTCCACTAAAATGGACGGAATATCCGGTGAGCGCAAAACCCCAAGGCTTGCATGTTCTGGTGTACGTTTATGCAGGGAACCAATTCTGGATAGCTGGCGCAATACCTGCATGGCAACGTCATAGCCAACCCGCTGTGAATGCCCAAATTGCAAATCCAGCACTGCCTTACTCAGATAAGGATCAGTACCATTGGCGAGAGCATCTCCCGCACCTCCCAGTAATTCCGATTGCTTTTCATGCTGTTCCAGCCAATTCCCCAATTCACTGTTTGCACGGCGATTGGAGAGCACCCAGACAGAAGCACCTCTGGCACTGCCATTGGGAGCTGCATCGGCATGAATTGATACCAGTATATTGGCTTTATGTTTACGGGCGACTTCAGAACGCCCTGCTACAGAGATAAAATAATCGCCATTTCGCGTCAACACAGGCGTGAACATGGGATCATTGCGTAAAAGGGCTGCCAATTTACGGGCAACATTAATTGTGACATTCTTTTCTTTCAGCCCCTGTTGCCCAATCGCCCCAGGATCTTGTCCTCCATGCCCCGCATCAATAGCAACGACAATCGGGCGGGACACTCTTCCTTGCGTAGATTGGGCAGCCTGTTTCTTCACACCTTGCTCACGGTGATTCGATACAGGCTGAGTTTCTTTTCCCGTAAGTTGACCACTATTTGTAAGTAATCGCTTACTTTCATTTTGTGAGGCATGGTTAGTCGATACTGATGAGTTGTTCACTACTCCATTGGTTTTCAGTGTCATCATCACTTGCGATTTATTGCCGACATTTTTCACCGTAGACGTTTTCACCGTAGATGTAACTGTGGCTTTATCTGCCAACTCCAACACCACCCGTTGATGATGTGCATCAGGTGGCTGGCTGGAACGTATCAGTTTTACCAGATTCTGGCCGGATAAACGCATAGGTAGCCCAATAATTTTGCTGGGTTGATGAATATCCACCACCAACCGCTCAGGAGAATGCAAAGGAAAAAATCGATAATCAGGATGTCCGCCAATGAATTCCAATGTTACAACGGCCTCAGATGGACCATTCTTCACATGAATATTCGACAGCGTAGCCGCCGATGCGGCCGTCATAACTAACTGGCTCAACATGAAAAACAAGGCACAGGCCATCACCCAATAGGCACGCCATTTTTTTATCACATCCACGAAAAAGGCATTCTTCATGATCGGGTATTCCTTCATAAGGACTTCAAATTATCCAACAGACTTTCACCATATTCAGATAACGCAACAAAACGTGCCTGGCGCCCTTCACTGTCATAATTCAGGTACAACTCAATATCTGCATCAGGCAAAACGCCAGCGCCCTGCTGGGGCCACTCCACCAGACAAATAGAATCCTGATGGAAATAATCCCGGATCCCCATAAACTCCAGCTCTTCGGGATCAGCCAGACGGTAAAGATCGAAATGATAGACAGGCCGTGGTTGTAAAGCATAAGGCTCGACTAACGTATAAGTCGGACTTTTCACATGCCCCTGATGGCCAAGAGCTTGCAGAAAACCACGGCTGAATGTGGTTTTTCCCGCACCAAGATCGCCATATAGATAAATAACATAGCCGCGATCGCCAACTGCCGCCACTGCATTACCCAATGCAACTGTGGCATTTTCATTTGGAAGTGATAAAACGAGTTCTTTCATTGAAAAATATCTGTTTTGATTTATTGAATTAGAAACTAATCAGGTAGACATATCAGTTAAATAGCTTAACCAGTAACCATAACATAATTCAGACATTATCATTTACTATCTTCTGTGCTACCGTAACAGCTATATGCCGCATTTTTGTATTCAATGCCCTCTGTGTTAAACTAATCCCTCTCTATTCAGCAGTAATTTGATATTTCATGGCAACCCCTCTCGATCTGCATCTTCTGGCAACCAACATCAAACAATGGGGCCTTTCCCTTGGCTTCCAGCAAATCGGCATCTGTGACACCGATTTATCGGCAGAAGAATCGAGGCTACAGGAATGGCTTGATAAGCAATATCATGGCGAAATGGACTGGATGGCTCGTCACAGCATGATGCGCGCCCGTCCCCATGAGCTTCTGCCAGGGACTTTACGGGTTATCAGTGTACGCATGAATTATCTGCCTGCTAAAGCAGCGTTTGCCAGTACGCTTAACAATCCGCAAATGGGTTATATTAGCCGCTATTCGTTGGGCCGAGATTATCATAAACTGCTGCGTCAGCGTCTCAAAAAACTGGGCGATAAGATCCAAGAATATTGCAGCGCTCATGAATATCAGGGAACTTTGAATTTTCGTCCTTTTGTCGATTCTGCCCCAATTATGGAACGCCCACTGGCAGAAAAAGCGGGGCTTGGCTGGGTTGGTAAACACTCACTTATATTAAATCGGGAATCTGGTTCCTGGTTTTTCCTCGGTGAATTGCTAATTAACCTTCCCCTGCCCATTGATGCTCCGCAAGAGGAACAATGTGGACGCTGCGTGGCCTGCATGACAACTTGTCCAACGGGTGCCATTGTTGAGCCTTACACCATCGATGCCAGACGCTGCATCTCTTACCTGACCATTGAATTGGAAGGTGTCATTCCAGAAGAATTTCGCCCACTCATGGGCAACCGGATTTATGGCTGCGATGATTGCCAGCTTATTTGCCCCTGGAATCGTTTTTCTCAATTAACAGATGAAGCTGACTTTAGCCCACGTGCCGCACTGCATGCCCCTGACCTGCTAGCGTTATTTAATTGGAATGAGGAAAAGTTTCTGCGTATCACGGAAGGCTCGCCAATTCGCCGTATTGGGTATTTGCGCTGGTTACGCAACATTTCCGTCGCCTTGGGCAATGCACCCTATCAAGAGGACGTCGTATTAGCGTTGGAAAAACGGTTCGGCTTAAGTGAAGTTTTGGATGAACATATCCACTGGGCGATAACCCAACAAATGGCCCGCCGGAATGCCAATGCCATCGAAGTTCAAACCTCACAACAAAAACGATTGATAAGAGCAATAACCAAAGGCCTACCCAGAGATGCCTAATAATTAATCAGCCGAATTTCTGGTAAAAAAAGCCTTTCATTTCCTTGTGAATAAAATGAAAATACTTTTCTGATCAACTAACAAACAAAAAATAAATATTGATCATGTTATTTTTAAATTAGGTTAATTACTTTAATTAATCAATAAGTTAAGTTTGAACTGCTGTGATGAATGGTAATTCAAAAAAACCAAACACAAAGAAGCCTCCTGTGGATAACTCTGTGTAACAAGTAGAGCATCATCAGGTGACTTAATAAGGCGATAATGTTAAAAACTGTGGATAAAAAATCAGAATTGAATTCTAGTAGCAAACACCAGAAATCAGCAACGAAGTAATAGCTCACTCACTCATTCTAGACGCTAGTGGAGAAATTTTCCTCTGCCTCTTCAAAAATGAGGCGGCATTATGGACCCGTTGGAACAGGATAGCAAGCGCTTTATCGACAATTTATTTTGGGTGGGGCTTGCAATAAGTGCCAACGTTTCACGCAGGCACTTATTCTTTACTAACTATCCCTTACCACTACATCTCCATACCCCAAATTAAAGCATTCTTATCTTCTCCACCAATGCTCTGGACGCTTCCCAATCGTACTGCGTGTAAAGACGCCCTAACGTCTGATAAGGGGCGCCTGCATAAAACAACTCATATTGGAGATGCCTTGAAGCAAACTCTGACCCAACCGCATCCCACACCAACTTCATCAACCTGACCCTTTCGACAGGAGAAGCAATTGACGAATATTGGGTTTTCTCAATAATGCCTAAAATCTCACTATCTTCGAAATCTGCCTCGCTTGATGGCAACATTAAAATACCACCACCAGCCAATTTCCTTATCGTTTCTAATACATTGGGATAGATTGACTGTGAGATAACTCGATACGTATAAAGCAGCGTTTTATCCGGCACATAAAACCCGTTATAAACTTTCGGGCAATGGAGTACGCTATTAAACAACCCCTCAACATTCATTGCATAACAGGCTAACTGTGCAAGTGACTCCTTCACTGCGGGGATCTGCTCAACACCGTTTGTTTCAGCCATAGCCTGAGCTAATCCGGCCAAAAAATGTAACTTCACAGCATAACGAGCCAGGCTTTGGGTATCCATCATAACTTCTGTTGCCGTTGAATCTAACTGAGAGAGACACATCTCAATATCTTCGAAGACAAATACCCTTTCCCAAGGCACCAGCACATCATCAAAATAGATCATTGAATCATTTTCATCGAACCGAGACGATAGTGGATAATCTTTGGGATTCGCCCCTAATTCGTAAGATTTTCTTGAAATGATTTTGATGCCTTTGGTATTAAGCGGCATAGCGAAAGAGAGTGCATATCGCTCATCAACTCCCTGTTTAAGGGGATAATGCGTCCCAACCAAAACTTCATCTGCCAAAGCGGCTCCTGTTGCCAACATTTTTGCCCCTCTGACAATAATTCCCTTAGCATTCTTTTCCACTACACCAAGAGTATGGTAAATATTCTTAGTATGTTCACCAGGTGTTTTTGAACGGTCGCCTTGTGGGTTAATCAGCGCATAAGTCAAATAAAGATCTTTCTCACTCACATAGGAAAAATAATTTCGCAAAGCATCGGCCCGTTCTTGTGAATAAGATTCAAATAACTCAATATGCGTTATCATTCCTGTAAGAGCTGACGCAACATAATCAGGACTTCTTCCGAACCAGCCAACCGTCTGCTTAGCCCACTCATATGCAGCATGACCACGAGCAATTAATTTCTCCGGTGTAGACGGTAATTGCCAATATAAGCCAATCTGCTCACCTGCTTCTGTCTTAAAAGTCATACTGTCGGCATGTTCAACTTTATAATCATATAAGTTCGCAACCGACCTAATGGCATTCTTAAACGCTGGATGATCCACATGATTTGCGATCTTCTCCCCATTAATAAAAATAGTTCGACCATCACGCAAATCATCAAGATATCTTTCTCCAGTTCTTATCATCTCTTCTATACTCCTATCGCTAGCTACGATTTTTTAAAGGTCAAGAAAAGGGGGCTTTTAATCAGCACCAGCGATTAATACACGAAGATAATTGCCCCTATTTAGGACGAGCATAACGACAATACAGATGTTAATATCGCAAAAGGCGAGAATCTATGAATGTCACTAATACCGACTGCAATCATTCTACAGACGCAAGATCTCAATAGTGATCATGAGGGATATTACCTTTCCAGTGCTAACAAAAAATTTTACTTTTCAATGCACTGAAATATATTCCGGTGAATTAGTCAGAAAAGCGATATCAAATTCCAGCGCTATCGTGATAATGAATAATAGATAGATTAACTTAATCAACATTAAATAGATAAAATACAATTACAAACGCAAATATTTTTATGGAAAGAAGATAACAAAATGGAGGAAATTGGAGCGGGAAACGAGACTCGAACTCGCGACCCCAACCTTGGCAAGGTTGTGCTCTACCAACTGAGCTATTCCCGCGTCGCTGACAGCTAATATTATTAGCTTAAGATGCCTGAATGCTGATCTTGAAGCCTGTTAACCTTATGAGTTATAGGTCATTCTTAGATCCTGCATATCAGGAATGGACGCCATTATGAACATGTTAAGATAGAATGGCAAGTCCTTTGCATTTACTCCCATGCTAAACGCTCAAAAGACACTCATTCCTGCCTGACATAAAAAATTCATACCATTCCCTCAACAGTTATCTGGAATACCAAACAGCATGGAGTTAACATTAAATAAACAATTAACCAACATCTAATAAGATTTATGCTTGTACTAACGATTTTGTGGAAATAGATTAACAACAATTTTCGTTGTTAATTAGATAATTATTCTCTTAAGAGAGGGTCAGGAACATGGCTCGATATTATCAATCTAAATTTGTCACGGGCACTGAGGCGCTGCTTGACCTTCTACTCGCTCAAGCTGAGTTGGATGAAATCCACAATCTCAACACTGCAGGGTTCGTTTCAGGGTATCGTGGCTCTCCTTTAGCCCGCTTAGATCAAATATTATGGCAACACAGTAAAGAACTTATCCAAGCCAACATTCGCTTTCAACCTGCCGTCAATGAAGATCTCGCAGCCGATGCACTGATAGGAACACAAAAAGTCGAAACAGATCCGGACAGACAGGTTAACGGCGTTTTTGGTATGTGGTACGGCAAAGGGCCAGGTGTCGATCGTTCCGGTGATGCACTTAAACATGGCAATGCCTACGGCTCCTCTCCGCACGGTGGTGTGCTGGTTATCGTCGGAGACGATCACGGTTGTGTCTCTTCTTCCATGTCCCATCAATCTGATCTTGCGATGATGGCATGGAGTATGCCTGTTTTGCACCCGGCATCAGTTGCCGATTATCTCGATGTTGGTTTATGGGGCTGGGCAGCATCACGTGTTAGCGGTACATGGTTTGGCTTTAAAGCAATCAGTGAAGTCGTGGAAAGCGGTGCCATCAGAGAAAGCAAACCATTCCCTGATTATAAATTTCCCCAAGTTGATCCTGGCCCCGATGGGCTGCATTGGCGCTGGCCTGATCTCCCTGGCCCACAAATTGAAAAGCGATTGGCCTATAAACTAAAAGCCGTCGAAGAGTTCGCTAAACTTAACCCCATTGATTACCTGCTCGCCCCCTGCGAACATCCACACGCTTTATTGGTAACAGTTGGTAAGGCCCATAAGGATGTTATGGAAGCCCTCCGTGTCGGGGGCCTCACGCCTTCTGAACTGGCCCAACAAGGCATCGCTTTTCTCCATGTCCGTTTAGTTTATCCTTTATCACCGCTTCTCAGTGAGCTGGCTACCCAAGTCAGTCATATTTTTGTTATTGAAGAAAAAACCACTATCGTTGAGATGCTGCTGGCTCATCAATTAGTTAAATTACAGAAAATGACCAATCTGATAGGTAAGCATAACCATCTTGGTCAGAAATTGTTACCTGCTGACGTTGAACTACGCCCTTCACGGGTTGCTGCCCCACTTTCTGGATGGTTACAACAATTCAACTTATTTCTTCCCGTGCCACCAGAATGGTCAACGACTACCATTCAGCACGATGTAACTTTACCCAAACGTACACCTTATTTCTGCGCCGGATGCCCCCATAGCACTTCAACTCGCTTACCAGATGGTAGCCAAGCTCAGCCTGGTATTGGATGCCATGTTATGGCTACGTGGATGGATCGCAACACCGGAAACGGCCTCTTGCCAATGGGGGGTGAAGGTGTCGACTGGATAGGACATGCCCCGTTTGTCAATCGCTCCCATGTCTTTCAAAATCTGGGAGATGGCACCTATTTCCATTCTGGTCACTTAGCCATTCGCCAATCAGTCGCCGCAGGAAGCCACATTACTTACAAATTGCTGTTCAATGATGCTGTGGCGATGACAGGCGGGCAACCGCTGGATGGGAATATCACCCTATCGCAAATTGTTTCTTTGATGATTGCTGAAGGTGTGAAAGAAGTGGTTGTCGTGACGGATGACATGGATAAATATAAAAACCGCCTTCCTGCCAATGTGAAGCTCTATGAACGAGATTATCTGGAAGATGTACAGAAGCGTCTTCGAGATATCGTTGGCGTAACGGTACTTATCTACGATCAAGCCTGTGCCACAGAACTACGTCGTAAAAGAAAACGTGGTTTAGCGCCAAAAGTGACGCGGCGCGCCGTCATCAATGAATTGGTCTGTGAGGGATGTGGTGACTGTCAAATACAATCAAATTGCCTTGCCGTAATTCCAGTCAAAACACCTTTAGGCACTAAACGCAAGATAGACCAACACGTTTGCAATTCAGATCTGTCCTGCCTGAAAGGATTCTGCCCCAGCTTTATCACTGTCGAAAATGCCAACCCACGTGCAGACTTCAGTAAGATCATCACACAGACTGAGTTAGATAAAATTATCCACAAACTACCTCAGCCAACACTGGCTTCTGCCGAAACACCTTATGAAATCCTGTTAGTCGGTATCGGCGGTACAGGTATCGTCACCGCAGGACATCTACTTGCAAATGCCGCACAATTAGATAACTGTTTTGTCAGTCTGCTCAATTTTACCGGATTTGCGCAAAAAGGAGGGGAAGCCATAACCCATGTTCGGTTATGCCATAACAAGGATAAACTGCATCAAGTCAGGATTGATCGCGGACGCGCTAATTTGGTTATCGCCGCCGATTTGGTGGCTACAACAGGGCAAAATGCACTGGAAGTGATGTCAAGGGGATCAACAAAATGCATACTGAACACCCATGAAACCCAAGTCGGCACTATGCTTCGCTCCCCTATGTTGGATTTGGATCACCCCAAAATGCTTGATACCCTGAATCAACATACACAAACATTACTCTCTATCGATGCAGAAATAATGGCTGCTCATCTAGTCGGTGACAGAGACCAAACAAATATCATATTAATGGGTTATGCCTGGCAGCTCGGCAAGCTCCCAATCACATTATCTGCCGTCAACAATGCGATGCAAGAACTGGGAGCCTCAGCAGATAATGCCCGACGAGCTTTCTATGTAGGCCGCATTGCGGCGGCACAACCCGATATTCTGCAAAAACACCTCAATATTCCTTCGCAAGAAAATATAAAAAGTCTGGACGATCTCATTATGCATAGGTATCAATTTCTGGTTGATTATCAAAATGAAAGATATGCGATGCGTTATCTCAGCCGTATTGCCCAGGTTCAAATGGTGGCTCAGCAGATCGATGCAGAAGAAATTACTCAATCCGTTGCTGAAAACTTATTCAAGCTAATGGCGTATAAAGATGAATATGAAGTCGCCCGACTCTACGTTAAAACCGGTTTTTTCGATAAGCTCCGCTCGCAATTTGACAATACAGATACTATTCGCTTTCACCTTAGCCTTCCTCTCTTCAGTCGCAAAGATCCCCGTACAGGCCAACGAGGAAAAAAGGAATATGGTTCGTGGATTGTTCCTGTATTCCGCTTTCTTGCCGCATGTAAATCGCTGCGTGGCACTGTTTTTGATATTTTTGGCTATCAGGAAGAGCGTAAACAGGAAAGAAATTTGCTGCTTGAGTATGAACGATTAATTGATTTTTTAATCGAAAAAATGGAACACAATAATTTGGCAACTTGCCTGCAAATTGCTGAGCTACCTAATCAGGTACGGGGTTTTGGTCATGTGAAGCAGAAAGCGATGAAACGCATGTTGGAAAGCAAAGAAGAATTGTTGAAATCGTTATAAAAATAAGTTGATAATCTATTATTTTATAATGAAAAAAGGGCCATAAGGCTCTTTTTCTCTATGACTTGCAGACTTCTATCACATCTACAGTCCTGAATTTGGAGCGGGAAACGAGACTCGAACTCGCGACCCCAACCTTGGCAAGGTTGTGCTCTACCAACTGAGCTATTCCCGCATCTTGTACGGCTTGTATTAAGCCCGACGTGTCTACCCGAATAAACTTTAATTTGGAGCGGGAAACGAGACTCGAACTCGCGACCCCAACCTTGGCAAGGTTGTGCTCTACCAACTGAGCTATTCCCGCATATATTCTGGTATGTCGTACTGTTGAAATTCTTCATCGGTACGGGGAGCGCATTATACGAGAAATTATTCCTCTGACAAGTCCCACAACCCAAAAAATTGTATTTTTCCTCCGATTGATGATTAAACCAGCAAATAATCCGCTTAACCATCAATACAGAGATTAATTTACGTACAAATCTTGTACCAAATACCGCTCTTTATTTTGGAATAATGTGTTACTTCTGGATAAAGTGCTCACGGTAATACACCAATTCAGCAATGGATTCCCGAATATCATCCAAGGCCTGATGGGTATTTTTCTTACTGAATCCCGACAACATCTCTGGCTTCCAACGGCGGGCCAATTCTTTAAGCGTACTGACATCCAAATAACGGTAGTGAAAATACTTTTCCAACTCTGGCATATAACGAAACAGGAAACGACGATCCTGCCCCACACTATTGCCACAAATGGGTGATTTTCCTGCTGGCACCCATTGTTCCAGAAAAGCAATGGTTGCTTTTTCAGCTTGCGCATCATCAAACTGGCTCTGCTTTACACGTTCTACCAATCCACTGGCAGTATGCGTCCGTACATTCCAATCATCCATCAATGCCAATTGCTCTTCCGACTGGTGAACCGCAATCACAGGCCCTTCTGCAAGGATATTCAATTCCGAATCAGTGACAATAGTCGCAATTTCAATTATGCGATCACGCTCGGGATCTAAGCCCGTCATCTCTAAATCTATCCAGATAAGATTGTTCTCACTTTTTGACATGATATATCCTAGTTTCCTTCAAAAGAGGTAGTCTGTATCTGTGAGGTATCATAACGTTTTTGATCACTCACAGCGATGATCAGCAAGATAGATGAAAGATAAACAAAAAAATAAGTGAGGTTCGGTGGCTAAAAGTAAACTTTCCAAAGGGCAACAACGCCGTGTGCAAGCCAATCATCAGCGCAAGCTGAATAAGGCTGATGCTCAAAAACCAGAAATGGATGACAGCCAGTTTGGTGAACCACAAGAAGGGTTGGTGATCAGCCGATTCGGGCAACATGCCGATATTGAAGCAGCAGATTCTTCTATACAGCGTTGCAATATCCGTAGAACAATACACTCATTGGTCACTGGTGATCGCGTTATATGGCGCCCCGCGCTACAACTCCAGTCTGATGTCAAAGTGAATGGTATCGTAGAAGCGGTTCATGAGCGCACTTCCGTTCTTACTCGTCCTGACTACTATGATGGCATCAAACCCATTGCATCAAATATCAACCAAATCGTGATAGTTTCCGCTATTTTGCCTGAACTCTCGCTGAATATTATCGATCGCTATTTAGTCGCATGTGAAACACTCAATATCGAGCCTCTGATCGTACTCAATAAAATCGATCTGTTGGATGTCGAAAGCCGTGAGTGGGTTAACGAAGTCATGGATATCTATCGCCATATCGGCTATCGCGTACTGGAAGTTTCTAGCTATACCGGTGAGGGTATCCCTGAACTGACCGCTCTGCTGGCTAACAAAATCACTATCTTTGCAGGCCAATCTGGCGTTGGGAAATCCAGCTTGCTCAATACCCTGTTGCCCGACATGAAAGAAGATATTCTGGTCAATAATGTCTCAGATAACTCAGGCCTCGGTCAGCATACCACTACCACCGCACGCCTTTACCATTTCCCACTGGGGGGAGATGTAATCGACTCTCCAGGTGTCCGTGAGTTTGGATTGTGGCACCTAACGCCAGAACAGGTTACACAAGGTTTTGTCGAATTCCACGAATATCTGGGAGGATGTAAGTTCCGTGATTGCAAACATCTGGATGATCCTGGATGTGCCCTAAGGAAAGCATTGGAACAAGGCATCATTGCTCAGGAACGTTTCGAAAATTACCACCGGATTCTGGAAAGCATGGCACAGGTTAAACCACGCCGAAATTTCACAAACGCTCAAAAATAAGGCAATAATTAACGATACCCTGACATTAAAAATAATGGCAGGTACAATAGCCGACTTTTGTCCAATTTGCCAAGAAGAGATCCAAGAGGTTGACGTGCTGGATAATTTTAAAATCAGTCTACAATATTTACTGCCAAAACAATGCATTACAAAACTGGCAGGTTGGTTTGCCAATAAAAAGGCTGGCTGGCTAACGCAGCTTGCAATCAAGGCTTTTGCTAAGGCCTATAAAGTGGATATGAATGAGGCAAAAGATCCTTCATTCACTGCTTATTCAACATTCAATGAATTTTTTGTCCGCCCTCTTAAGGAAGGCATTCGCCCTATTGCCAATGAAGCCGACCAATTGGCTCTACCAGCAGACGGCACCGTAAGCCAGATAGGGGCGATCCGAGAAGATCAGATTATTCAGGCCAAAGGCCACTATTACACTATAGAAGCACTGCTGGCAGGGCAGTATCAACTGGCCGAACAGTTTCGTAATGGTCAATTTATCACGACTTACTTATCGCCAAGGGATTATCACCGTGTCCACATGCCATGTGATGGCGTGCTTAAGGAGATGATCTATGTCCCTGGTGATCTGTTCTCAGTAAACCCATTGACGGCAGCCAATGTGCCAAACTTATTTGCGCGTAATGAACGCGTCATCTGTTTATTTGAGACAGAGTTTGGCCCCATGGTGCAAATTCTGGTTGGTGCGACCATTGTTGGCAGTATTGAAACGGTCTGGAGTGGCTGTGTCACACCTCCGCGTGAAGGCATCATCAAGCGCTGGACCTACCCTACAGAAGGTCAAGAAAGCATCATCTCCCTCAAAAAAGGAGAGGAAATGGGACGATTCAAGCTGGGTTCAACAGTGATCAACTTGTTTGCTGCTAATCAGATTAATTTTGCCAACAACTTATACAGTGGTTCACAAATCCGTATGGGAGACATGATGGCACAGACTGTCACATCAGAAGAACTCACAGTAAATAACGATGAATCAAAGAATTAAAGATCTCATCAGCTAATTTATAACCAAGGAGCCCCTTATTGTGCGCCTGATTTTCAGTTTACTTCTCAGCCTATTAATTGCGAACCCGGCTTTTGCTTCTGTGCCTCAGTTGGATGAAACTCAACTAAAACAAGAGCTGAAACAGGTTGGAGGTAGTAAGCGCTCACAAGATTCTGAAATCACACATGCACTTCAAGGGGCAATAAATTGGGTTAATGATACAAAATCCGCCAATGAGCGTACTCAGAAGTATCGACAAGCAATTGATGAATTTCCTAAAATCATCAAAGAACTACGCCAAAAAATCCTTGCTGAAAACAATGCCGCTACTCCCATTCAGGCCAATCAGCCTATCAGCAATTTAGAACAGCAAATTATCCAGACAAATAACGAATTACAGGAACAAGGACGCCAATTACAGCACGAACAGGATAAGCTTCGAGAAATCAGTGATTCCATGAGTCAATTGCCTCAACAACAGGCTGAAACAAAGCGTTTGCTGGCTGAGGCAACTTCTCGGCTCCAGTCTCTGGATTCACCTTCCACACCACTGGCCAAAGCGCAATTAGCGCTGGCGCAAGCAGAAGTCAATGCCCGTAAGGCTATGTCTGATGAACTGGAGATGGCTCAACTTTCTGTCAATAATCGTCAGGAGATTGCGCGCATACGCGCAGAATTATACAAAAAACGCTATCAACGACTGGATCTTAAACTCCAGCAATTACGCAGCCAGTTAAATACCCAACGCCAGCAGAAAACGGAATCTGCACTGGAGTATACAGAAATGCTGGCGGAACAGAGTGGAGAAAAACTGCCACAGTTTTTGCAGGATGAACTCCAGCAAAACCGCCAATTGTCGCAAATGCTCAATCAACAAGCCCAGAGAATGGAAGCCATTGGTTCAAAACAGCGCAAGGCCAATAGCGAAATTCTTTTTGTTCTCCAAACACTCAATACTATCCGTGAACAAGCACAATGGCTAAACGATTCCACTGCACTTGGCGAAACCTTGAGAGCGAGAGTCACCCATATTCCCGATATGTCAAAATCCCAGCAAATTGACAGGGATATTGTCGAATTACGGGTCGAAAGACTGAAATATGAGGAAATGCTGGAACACCTGCAACGGCCTCTTGAGCAAATATTGCCCTCATATCACACTCTGACGCCAGAGCAAAAGAAGGTCTACGAATCACTTATCCGCACCAGGAAAGAGCTATTAAATTCCCTGCTATCAGGATATGACAATGAGATACTGGAACAGACACAATTCAAGGTAATCACCAACAAATTAAATGATGCCCTGAAAGAAGTTCAGGATGCTACCCACCGTTATCTGTTCTGGGTAGCAGATGTCAATCCTATATCGCTCAATTATCCATTGCAGGTGGTGCAAAATCTGACGCGTCTGTTATCGCTGGATACGTTCTCTCAGTTGGGTGCCGCCATCCACAGCATGTTGACTAAACAAGATACTCTGCTCTATTTGCTGGGTACTTTATTATTGGTCATTTTTAGTGTTAGCTCACACCGTCAGTATCATGCTTTTCTTGAGCGTTCGAGCAATCGCATCGGTAAAGTGACACAAGATCATTTCTCTCTGACTATGCGCACAGTTTTTTGGTCTGTTGTCGCGGCATTACCGTTGCCAATGCTTTGGTCAGCCATTGGTTATGGGTTGCAAAATGCATGGCAATATCCAATGGCTACCGCAATAGGCAACGGTGTACGTGAAACCACCCCCGTTCTGTGGGTCTTTATGCTCAGTGCGGCCTTTGCCCATCCCAATGGCTTATTTATCGCCCATTTTCGCTGGCCAGAAGAACGCATCAAGCGAGCGATGCGTTTCTATCGTCTTTCCATTTTCCTGATCGTGCCTTTGATGATGGCATTGATCACTTTTAATCATTACAAAGACCAGGATTTTATCGCAACCCTCGGCAGGCTATGTTTCATCATGCTCTGTATTTCACTAAGTTTGGTAACCAGCAGCTTAAAACGTGCCGGCATTCCACTCTATATGGATAAACATGGTTCAGGTGAGAATATTGTTAGTTCTGTTCTATGGTGGATACTACTCTCGGCTCCAATCTTAGCGGCCCTCGCTTCGATCCTGGGTTATCTGCAAACCTCACAGGCGCTATTAGGTCGTCTGGAAACCTCTGTCGCTATCTGGTTCTTCCTGCTGGTCGTTTACCACATTGTGCGTCGATGGATGCTGATCCAGCGCCGTAAGATAGCTTTTGAGCGGGCAAAACAACGCCGTGCAGAAATATTGGCCCAGCGTGCCAAAAGTGAGGAAGATTCTGGCAATATTAATAGCAGTGTAGAAGGCACAATCGAAGTTGAAGAGCCAGTCATTGATTTGGATGCCATCAGTGCTCAATCGTTAGGATTAGTGCGTTCAATCCTGACAATGACAGCACTGGTTTCACTTATCCTATTGTGGTCTGAGCTCCATTCAGCCTTTTCTTTCCTTGAAAATATCCGGCTTTGGGACGTGAGTACAACCATCAACGGTGTTGATAGCGTTCAGCCGATTACCCTAGGCTCCGTATTAATTGCAATCTTAGTTATTGTTATTACTACTCAACTTGTCCGTAACTTGCCAGCTCTGCTGGAACTCGCCCTGTTACAGCACTTAGTGCTGACACCGGGAACAGGTTATGCCATTACAACACTGACCAAATATAGCATTACCCTCATTGGTGGTCTGGTTGGTTTTTCTCTGGTGGGAATTGAATGGTCAAAAATACAATGGCTGATTGCTGCAATGGGGGTTGGACTTGGTTTTGGCTTACAGGAAATTTTCACCAATATTATTTCTGGCCTGATCATCTTATTTGAAAAACCGATCCGCATTGGTGATACCGTAACTATCCGTGGTCTGACAGGCAGTATCACGAAGATCAATACGCGGGCAACAACGCTGTCTGACTGGGACAAAAAAGAGATTATTGTTCCCAACAAGGCCTTTATTACAGAGCAATTCATCAACTGGTCACTGTCTGACACGATCACTCGTATCGTCCTGACAATCCCTGTGCCGGCTGATGTTGACTCCGCAAACGCCACCGACATATTAATGTCTGCCGCCAAAAGTTCACCCTTTATTCTCGATAACCCGATGCCGGAAGTATATTTAGTGGATTTGCAACAAGGCATTCAGATTTATGAACTACGTGCTTATGCCGCAGAGATGGGGCATCGTATGCCTGCCCGTCATGAAGTGCATCAACATATTTTGCAGGAATTCCGCAAACATGATATCACCTTGCCATTCCCACCATTCCAGGCACGGGTTGATATTTTTGGACAAGAGATCCGCAGTGCTACAACTAACTTCACGGGCCGTAATCCTCCACGCAGGCCAGGAGAACTGTAAGCCTATAGCCAATAATAACCACATGATCAAACGCATACCTTTTCAAATTAGCGGATTACTGGCATTCAATGGCGTTTCTAGGAATGGAATTTTATTATAACTAATTGAATATTTTAATTTATTTTAGTCAATTTGTTTTATGCCCCTTTTAATGCCCCAGATTTTTTTGCTTCCTTTTTATTTTTTATCTAACTGATTTTACTTAGTTAACCCGATATATGGACACTGATTTAATTCAAGTGGGTGGGTAAATTTTTTTGACAACGTAGTCGCAAACATATATTCGGCTTCAGTGAACCCTGATGGAGCCTGTAAATTAAATTGTGTATTTGCCTTATCTTGATCTGTTTAATTTACTATCAAAATAAGGTTGATTTATGAACGAGAAACAATTACAGGCTCTTGCCCATGAACTGGCTAAAAACCTCAAAACCCCTGACGATCTCAACCAATTTGATCATTTACTAAAAAAGCTCAGTGTTGAAGCCGCGCTTAATGCGGAAATGAACCATCACCTCGGTTATGAGAAAAATCAGCCCGAAACAGGCACTAATGCTCGTAATGGATACTCATCAAAAACAGTAATCACTGGCGATGGACCTCTGGAACTCAGTACTCCCCGAGATCGTGAAGGGAGCTTTGATCCCTTGCTCATCAAGAAAAACCAAACGCGTTTCACCGGCATGGATAATCAGATTTTAACCTTGTATGCCAAAGGCATGACTACGCGTGAAATCGTAGCCACTTTCAAAGAGTTATATGATTCAGATGTCTCCCCCGCCTTAATATCCAAGGTCACCGATGCGGTCATGGACCAAGTCATTGAGTGGCAAAATCGGCCTCTGGATGCCATTTATCCGATTGTTTATCTGGATTGTATCGTGCTAAAAGTCCGTCAGGACAACCGCGTCATCAATAAATCCGTCTTTCTCACTCTGGGTATCAATATTGAGGGGCAGAAAGAGCTTTTAGGGATGTGGTTACCCACCACTTTGATCGTACTCATGAGATGTTCTCCCGAAATTCAGTGCATCGGATAAAAGATGGCACTATTTTCCACTGAAAAAGGGGGCGTCCATCACATCAGCCTCGATATCGTCAAGTTCTCCTTTTTCAATCTATAAATGCAGTGTCAGATTCATTGTGTGGTTAAGCAGGTGTGAGCCTGTAATGGTTGCGTCGTTCTTTGGCTATTGCGTTACTTTCAGCGGTAAACCGGCAAAAAGTGACGCCTTAAGTCCCGTAGACAGTTAGCAAAAGTCGTGCAAGCGTTGAAATGCCAGCAGGTGCAGCAAAATATCGAAAAGTTCTGTGTTAAACGGTAGCAATGAGTTAATTGTGTAGGTGTGGAAAATTTATCCGCTGAATAATTCAAGTTGAGATAGTAAGAAGTATGAACAGGATGTGCGAAAGTCATCCAGTTGTTCATTGAGGATAAAGGAAAATAGGACCTATGTTGATTTAAAAAATCAGTGCATGAACCCACGTTCAATACACTGAGTTGACAGTATAAAAACACCTTTTGGGTGTATTTTCAGTTTAAGAAATCTTCATCGTCAGACAATATCTGCTTCTAAAGGTGTGCAGATGTACCACAATATTGCTCTCCCTTTCAGGCTACGAGAGTTTTCGTTCGCCACCCGAAGGCGATCCTGACAAGCGAGGGATCATTTTTGTAGAAAAAGATATTAACGGTCAGATAGGAGGGAGTCAAACCGTTAAGGATTCCTGCCAGCCTTATTTTTGCCTGAATTACCGCGCATATTCCGATAATCCCCCCATATTCCGCCAAAACCAGCCAAAAAGTGGATTTGATTCGTTAATTAATTTGATTGATTAATGTGTAGAATAAATGTGCTTTGCTGGTCAGCTACGCATTTTATCTCGCTGGTATTCAGCATAATACCGAAGCCCAATTGATAAAACATAAGTTAAATTCAATGAAAAACGAAAAGGAATCGCTTTATCTAAAAGAGCGCGCTTACCTGCGAGAGCTGGCTGAGCACATCGCGAAAGAGTCGCCGCATCTGGCTGAATTTCTGGTTTCCTCTCATGACCCTGATATTGCCCGTGTTTTCGAGTCCTTTGCGTTTTTGATTGCCAATCTGCGGGACAAGCTGGAGGATAATTTTCCCGAAATTGTTCACGGCATTCTCTCCCGTATCTGGCCGTTAGCTCTGTCTCCTATTCCACCCACGACGATAGTACAATTTACGCCCACGGATGATGAACATCAGGGCACTGCCGAGATCCCGATCGGTACATCGGTGTCTGCCAGCCTTAACGGGCAGTTGATCAACTTTAAAACCTGCCGTTCTTTGCATATTGAACCGTTGATTGTCCAGGAGCGTGCAGTCAGGAAAACGGGCACTCACAGTGAAATTATCCTGACACTATGCCAAACCGGTTCGGCGTCTTCTGTCTGGCAAAGTGGCTCGCTGACGTTCTTCCTCGGCACCGACACAGAGCGCGCCACCCAGCTCAGCCTGTGGCTGGATCAACATATCTGTGATATCAGCCTGAACACACAGGGCGAGCAGCGAACAATGAAGAGTTTTCCTTATGGCTGGCATGGCTTGCTTGACGAACCGTTGCTGCCCACCGCCAAAAGTCCCTATTCCGGCCTGCAACCGTTGGTGGAATACTATGCGTTGCCGGCGCTTTATAACTTTGTCACGCTGGATATCAGCAGCAGTTGCGCAAAAGTCCCGCTGAATGACGATGGCACGTTTGAGCTGATTTTGCGTTTCGGGGGCGAATTGCCGCTGGAGGATGTCGAGGGGGCCTTTTTGTTGGGTTGTGTGCCGGCGATCCATCTGGAAAACCAGGCCAGCCCGCCTGTCCGGTTGGAAGCCGGCAATCACCGCTATCCGCTGCCCTTGGGGGGATCGGTGTGCTTGTACCGGCTGCGGGAGGTTCAGGTGGTGGTGCAGCCCGAAGACAGCGAGCAGCGTGGCACGCCTTATCACTGGCTGCCGATTGAGCAGTTTGTTCCCGCCGGGCGTTTTTTCGATGACGATGCGCAGCCCGACACGTTTTACTACCAGCTCCAGACTGAATCTGATTTTCTGGGCAGAACCCGGCACCGGCTGTGCTTTTTTGATTTGACCGGCAATCCGGCAAACAATCTGCCGGATATTGCGGTGTCGTGCTATTTCATTGGCTACCATGAGCAGGCACTGACGCTGGAACAAGGCGCAATTACCGTGACGCCGGAAAGTGCCCCGTCTCATCTTTATGTGCAGAATATTATTCCGGTGGTGACCGATTATCCCCCATTGTTACAGGAAAATAACGGCTGGTCGCTGCTCTCCTGCCTCTCCAGCCCGCCGGTGATGTTATTTGCCCCCGACAGCCTGAAACAGTTTCTCCGCCTGTTTGACCCGCATAGCGAGACAAACCGTCCGCTGAGCCGCCAGTTCCAGCAACACATTGACGGCATTGTGCAGGTAAAAGAGCGCCTGACTGACCGCTTAAGGCGTGGGCAACCGGTTCGTGGGTATGTGTTATCGCTCACGCTGAATCCCGGTTGTTACCGCACGTCCGGCGAGATGTACCGCTTCAGCCGCTTAATCAATCAGGCGATGGCCTGCTTTATCTGCCAGTCCTCGTTCGTCATGCTGGAAATTCTTACCCCGGACAACAGTGAAGTACTGTGGCAGTTCTGGCACGTTGATGGATTACGCCCGGCCATGTAAGGCAGTCATGTCATAACCGATAAGGAATAAAAATGAAAAGTGGATTACGTTTTACCTGCCGTATCGCGGGTGTGCCGGAAGACACCTTTGCGGTCGGCGATTTTTCTTTGCAAGAACAACTCTCTGAGCTGTTTACCCTCAACCTGACGCTGGTCAGGGCCGGTAACGCGAACCCCTTTAAGTCGCAGGCGGAAATTGATTTGGCCTCGCTGCTGATGCAGGAAGCAGTGTTGCAGGTTTTTTATGGTGAAACGGAGCAGCGTAAAATCACCGGGATTGTCTCTCACGCTAATTGGGTGGGCACCGATGGTAACAAGACGCGCTATACCGTCACCGTCCGCCCTGCCTGCTGGCGTTTGACGCTCAATCAGGACAGCCGGGTTTATCATCTGCAAAATGCCCCGGCGATATTAAACAGCCTGCTGAAAAAACACCGGGTAAAAGCCGATTCGAAACTCTACGATGCGCATCAGGACCGGGAATATGTCACCCAGAAGCGCGAATCCGATTATGCTTTCTTCTGCCGGTTAGCGGCGGAAGAGGGATTCAGTTTCTGGTTTGAGGATGAAACGCTGTTTTTCAATGACAGCCATCTGGGCATGACCGCTGGCTTGCCGCTGCAATACCAGCCCCAGCCGGACACCGCCTACGGAACAGACACCATTTATCAGGTGCGGCTGGGGGTCGGCATGAGTCCGCAGCGCAGTCTGCATAAAGATTTCAATCCGGAGAATCCGCGCTATCACCTCTCCCATATGCACAGCAGTGAAGGCTTCCGCGATTTTGGTAGCCAGCCCCCTTACACCGTGTTTGAAAGTTACGGGCGTTTTCAGAAAGATGCCGCCGCCATCCCATTTTTAAAATACCGGCAGGAAGCGTGGGATAACCAGAAACAGACTGGCAGCGGCAGCAGTAACTGCATCAAACTGATGCCGGGCAAAATCTTCGAGATAAAAAGGCATCCGCACACCCCGCTCAATACCCGCTGGCAGGTAGTCGGTATCAGCCACCACGGACGCTGCCCGCAAGCACTGGGGCACGATGCCGGTGAAGGCACCACGCTCAGTAATCATTTCAGTTTTATTTCCGGTCTGGATGATTATCGCCCGCCTTTCCACTACAAACCGCTGGCGGATGGCGATGAAACCGCCATCGTAGTCGGACCAGAAGGGGAAGAAATCTTCGTCAACAAAGACGGCGCAATTAAAGTGCATTTTCACTGGAACCGCTATGACCAACCGGATGATGGCGCTTCGTGCTGGGTACGTGTGGCTCAGGGCTGGAATGGTAACGGTTTTGGTTTTATGGCGATACCGCGTATCGGGCAGGAAGTGATTATTTCTTATCTGAACGGGGATATTGACAGACCGATGGTTACCGGCTGTGTCTATAATGGTCTGAACCGTCCGCCGCTGGATTTACCGGCAGAAAAAACCCGTACCACCTTTAAGACCAAGACGCATAAGGGCAAAGGCTTTAACGAACTGCGCTTTGAAGATGCGAAAGGCAGCGAAGAAATCTATTTTCACGGTCAGAAAGATTTTACCGCGCATATCGAAAACGATGCTTACTGGCATATCAAGCATGACCAGAAGAGCCGCATCGATAACAACCGTTACCACGATATTCGTGCCGATGACCATCATCAAGTGGCCGGTTCACGCAAAATCACCACCGAAGGCGATGTGTCCCACCGGATTGCCGGCAGCCAGCATATCCAGACTGGCGATGCCACCGTGATTGACAGTGGGCAGGAAATCCACCTGAAAAGCGGCGGTAAAGTGGTGCTGGAAGCGGCGGCAGAAATCACATTGAAAGTGGGCGGCAGTTTTCTCAAAGTCACACCAGGCGGCATTCTCTGTTCACCGATTAATGTCGGGCAGGGTTCGGCAGGTAGCGGACGCGGAGTTTCACTGCAACTCCCGGAAGGTGTGGAGCCATTGCCAATGGTGGAATTTCCGGTTCACCCATACTGCCCGTTACTGGCTCAGCAAGATGCCAGCCCAGTGATTAAACCCGCCAAAAAGGAATAATCATAATGACGGAAGAGACGATGACAGAAACTACAATAAGCTGGCAGGCATGGCTGAATAAACCCAATGATGCCCCGGTATTCTTTATCCTCAATTCGCTGGCAACACCCAATCCGGTAGATCAGTTTTACCGCAATGATTGGATTGAGCAGGCGTTTCCACTGTACAGCGGTACGCCGATGCATAAGATGCTGAAACAAAGCCCATGGCTGGTACAGGCCAAGCTCAGTCAGTTATTCCAGATAGGAGAGATGCTGGATAGTCACGCACTCAGTGATAACAGTTGGGGCTGGGCGTACCGCAGCACTATATCGTGGCAGAAGCAGCTTGTTCACTGGCAACACCGCCAGTTAGTGATGATGAATGGCGAACAGGTACTGTTTCGCATCATGGACGCCCGCGTTTTCGGTGCGATGGTGCCCGCTTTCACGGTCAGCGACTGGTCTCTGATGTTATCACCGGTGACAGAACTGATGATCGACACACCACAGCCGATGTGGTTTTGCCGTCCCGAAGCCTGTGGTGAAGGTAACAGTAAAATCCCGTTTACACTGGGTGAACACCTGCTGACAGTCTGGCTACGATCCCCTTACGGTCTGAAAGTGTTAAGTAGTTCACTTTATGATGATTTATGGGAAAACCACGGTGAGATGGCGAAACAACTGGATCAACCTGTGGGTAGTCTGGAACTACGAATAGAACAGTGGTTGCAGCAAAGAATTGAAGCGGGCCAATACGTTGAGAAAATCTCTGGTCAGGATTATCTGTTGGCGATGGAACAAGAAAAAGAACAGGAGAAAGATTGATGAGTAATGCAAATTCGATTTATTGTCATGATTGTCAGGCCATGTTAAAGAACAAAATAGAAATTCAGCTTGTCGATGAACATAATAAACCCATAGCCAATATGCCCTATACATTAAAAAATAGAAAAACCACGCGCAAAGGAACAACAGACGGAAATGGTATGATCCGGGAAGAACAATTATTGGCTTCTCCTTTACGTTTATTTCTTAGTGGGCAAGAACTTGCCGATGAAATGGAAAAACGCCCACTCAGACTGAAGCGTAACAGTGAATATACGCGCTCTCCTGAAGCCATGAAAGCTATTTCCCCCGTTTTTAAAGAAAGTCAGGAATCAGGTCGCCAATATCGTTATGCAAAAATTGGAGAATTGGTTGATAAATTTCCAGTTATTGAAAAATGGAAAGGAGAAAAGCCCCTTCCAAGTTACCATTTTCCTGATAGTGAACCACAGGGTCTTGAAGTTTACCCATCATATGTCGGTGAATATCGCTATGTCATTGAAGTATGTCCATTTAGGGCGTGGTCTTTGTTGTTGCATCATCAAAAAGATTATTCATTGGTCAATGCCTATAATCTCTCGCTAATGAGTATATTAACTTATGCCGAAGATACTGAAAATTACTTAGGTTCAGTCACAAACCTCTTCCAAAAACAGTTGCTCGATCTGTCACGTTCACCTCATCGGGTCAATGACCAGTCCTTTTCCCCGGTGGTTTATGATGTCCCATTTAGTGATCGCTATACTGAAGTTGTCTACATTGACTCAAATAAACAAAAAGTTCCTCAGGGTCACACCCAACTTTTTTACGTGGCAAACGCGAAAGAAGTTATTATTGGATGGCGTGGTACTGAAATGACGGAAACAAAGGACCTTCTCACAGATGGAACATTCCAGCCGCTAGAATTAGGCTGTATACCTAAAGGTGTATGTAGTGGTTTTAGCGAAAAAGGAAAAGTCCATAAAGGTTTTTGGGAAGCTTTTCATCTTGTCACAGAAATCCAAGTACCTAAAAGAGACGATGGAAAAACAGTATTTGAACATATTATTGAATTAACACAAAATAAAAAACTATTCGTCTGCGGTCATAGTTTGGGAGGTGCCCTCGCCTTATTACATAGCGCACAACTAAAATCCTATAATCCCTGCCTCTATACCTACGGTATGCCACGTTTATTCACCCAAAGCGCAGTGCAGGAACTCACTGAAATTACTCATTATCGTCATGTTAATGAAGATGATTTTGTTCCATCTGTACCGTTTAACAAGGATATGGATAATATTGCTCTTCAAGCAGATCATAAATTTGTAGGATACGCAATCGAAGTATTTGATACGGCTATTGGAACATCATTAAGTATAGCAGGTGTTCTCACTGCAAAAAGTGTTAAGTCACTCAGCCGTGATAACGACCCCTTTTTACACCATGGTAAATTAACGCGATGCTCGACTTTTATGGTGAGTTGAAATGACATAGCCGCTCCTTTATAACTTTAAGTTGACAAACAAAGAGAAATAAAGGAACAAAAGGCTATGTCACAACAAGATTTTATCATTTGGGTGTTTTGTTGGGTAGAGGATAA
>NZ_NKHQ01000013.1:106278-113236 GCF_014467265.1 Xenorhabdus sp. TS4
TGGGGATAACAGTTCGGATTTTCCCATGAGTAGCCTTACTGGCAGAGCCAATCTGTCGATGACCACCTCCGCAGGAGGTGGCATTCAGTTATGAGTAAATTTCATGGGTGGATCCTCCCGTCATCAGGGAGCAACAGGCTTCCCGCTTAGGCACTATAAGGCTGGAATTGAGAGGATCCACGCCTCACCTCTCAATTCCAGCATGGTGCCAAGGGCTAAGTGATTGGGATGGGTGAGTAGAGCTGTCCGGTTACCCAGACAGCCCCCTCCGCAGAACCGGACGTGCGGAACTACCGCATCCGGCTCCCGACAGACCCGTGTCCCCACACATATTCAGCGAGAATTGAACATTGAATGTGTTTTCCATCTGGACGGATAACCCAGCATTTTCAAGATCAGATTCAGCTTCTTCCACGTCAGTCGGCGACGTCCTCCTTGACGGTTGAACCATCGATAGATTATTCGCGTACTTTGGTAGATAAACTGCCCGACTCGTCTCTGATTATCAGATATACCATGATAATTTATCCAGCCTCTGATTACCCTGATGACGATATTCAAGGTAAGCCTTTTGTCGGTTGTATTCAGATTCTTCCAAAGGAAGTCTCTGAGTCCCTTCAATTTGGCTGCAAAACGGTCTTTTCGGCTGGTTAATTTCAGCCGCCAGTGCCCTTTTCGTGTTTTCCCCCAATAGCAGGTAAACCCCAGAAAATTAAACGTGGGCAGGCGATTTCCTGACTGATTGGCTCTCATTGCCGCTATGTGACCCGCGGGAATTAATTGCGATTTGTCACTGTGTAATTCCAGCCCATATTTCTTCAGTCTTTTGGGTAACACCTTATAGAAACGTTTGGCTTCGCTAGGGTACTGGAAGGTGAATACCATGTCATCGGCATACCTCACCATCTCTGCCCGCCCGTGAATATGTGAACGGCTGATTTCATCAAACCATCCATCTATTACATGATGCAGGTAGATATTAGCCAATACCGGTGACAGAATTGAACCTTGCGGACACCCGCGCACATTGCGGGATGTCTCTTTATCCACTATGACGGGCGCCGTGATTAATACTTCGATCAATCTGAGGAAACGGCGATCTGATATTTTCTTCCGCAGTATATTCATTAACTCATCATGAGGTATCATGTTGAAATACTTTCGGATATCAATTTCCACTACGGCACCCTTCCCGTTACGGTAGGTTTGCTGCTGTAGTGCCTTTAATGCTGCATGACAATTTAGTCCCGGTCGGAAACCGTAGGAGCAAGGCATAAACAACGGTTCATAAATCCGGCTGAGGATATCACTGACTGCAAGCTGGATAAGTTTGTCCTCTGTGCACGAAATGGCTAAAGGCCGTTTACTGCCGTCCTCTTTTGGAATTTCAGTGATCCGGGCGGCTTTCGGGTGGTACGTCCCTCTGCGTATCCGCAGGATGAGATTTTGGATATTCTCATCAAGATGTTCACCGTAAGCGGCTTTTGTCATGCGATCGATACCCACGGCTTTATTCCCGTCAAGCCGCAGAAATTGCCCTTTCAGCATGTCACTGTTCAACAGGTGCCCCAAATTATTGAACACCCGTTGTTTGTTACCTGCTGACTTCTCGCCTATACGCTCAAGTTTTGTTAACCATGATAACCCGTCGTTGCTGTGTACGGTCATTGTTGCCCTCTTACGTTCGATCTGTCTGCCAGCCCTTCGCTCCACGGTCATTACTCGCTTCATTGCTACTATGGCTGACTCCGACTTCCTGATATTCATTTCTCAGGCCTTGTGTTTGGCACTTGTGCCCGAAATACTCATTCCATTGAGAAATATCAGGATCTCCTGGGTTCCGCACTGTTCTCTACAAACTCGCCGACGCCTGCGGCTCCGGTGTGTACTGCTGAATGGATATTTGCCAGTGTGACCATTCAGACGCTGCTGCCTGCTAGCTGAACGATACTATCGGCACACACGATTAAATGTATTTCGGAGCTATCACGTTCACCTTTTGGTTTCGGCTCGAGTGTTTCGCTGTCTACGCTTCGTCTCCTTTGTTACCGCCGGAAACGCAAGACTCGCTACATAGTGGTCTGGCTAATCCCTTTCTACGACGGGACTTTCACCCGCAAGATCAGTACAGCTTTGCCCAGCGCACCGCTCATTACATTCTCCATTTTCCTTTGGCGAGAAAGATGCCTACTATAGCCTTTCTCAGAAATTGCATTCATTAGTTCAATAAGAATGAAACCGTGGAGAATTATTCCACGGTAATCACCATCAGATATTCATGGGAGGGGGTGGGACGGGAACCATAGGAGGGACTGGCGGCCAGCTTACCAGAGAAATAAAAAAGTTAGAGAATTGAATTGGACCACTATAATCATTAAAGGCAACATTATAGACTGTTCCATAAGTTGGACTTTCCGGATTAGGTGTTATTATGTTTTCAGCCCATGTATTATCAAGACGGGGGCTTTGTAGGCAATCCACTGTACATATTAGATTTCCAGGTGCTCCCTCATAAGCAAATGAACCAGCAACTCCATAGTCAGGAGACTGATAATTCCAAGTGGTGAAAGGCCTTCCAGTAGAACTGTCTTTTAACTGTACGAAATAATAATATGGAGATACTCTTTGAAAGAAAAACGACACACGTGCACCATTCTCTATAGCCGGAAATAAAAGTGTCTGCATTGCCATAGTTAAAATTCTCCCATAGTATGATTTATATTACCAACAAGATTGTTAATTGTCACCTGTATAATACAATGCCCAAATTTTTGACCTTTTAGATTTATTTTAAACTCTCCATATTCGTTTGTAGTCATTGAATATCTAGTATCAGGATTTGAACCAATTTCAGGAACGTCAATGATATTAACGGGTTGAATTAATTTATACTGAAAATCAGTATTTTTAATTAATTCATTCTTTTGTTTATCGTAAACCTGAATTGTTAGGATTTCATATTCATAACCGACTGGTTCATATCCAGTTATCACTAGAGCAGCTTCAAGAGATGTCTGCGGAGTCTGCGGAGAGGCTGAGTAATTAATTGAGACAGGAGTACTACCAGATTTAGTTTCCATATATAATAAATCAGTAACAATGTAGAAAACATTATAACTTCCGGGAGGAATCTCAGAAAAAGGAATAGTTATTTGGTATGTTAAATCATCGATATTTTCGTCTGTAATGAAAAATGGTATTGAGAATATACTTGAAGTCAGGTAAACAATTATTTTATATCCAACCCGAAATTTTTCATGTCTATTGATTATAACTACTAGTTTTTTTTGATCTAGTTCTGATTCATCAATAATATTATTACGGCTTTGTGGTAAACTCGGAGGGATGAGCACTTCATCCATTATTATATTATTCACTGACATATTAGAATTTCCTATATAAAGAAGAATATTTCTTAACAGTCATCTATTCTGGTTAAAGTGCAACAGTACCAAAGCTTCTGGTATAAAGTTTCGATTTTTGGGCCGGAGCAAGGCGACTATAGACAATTGTGATTAACCCTACATCGTAATCATCTGCAACAGCATACCCAATTAACTTGTCAGCAGTTAGCTGAAACTTAAAATAGCCATTGGGTATTTCATTCTTATTAACAATATGATTTGGAAGAACCGTAATCGGCAGCGGACGATTTTTCTCCGGTAGAGTATCAATGCAACGTGAAATATAGGCGGTAATTGTTATCTTATCACCGGCGGCTATAGTATGGTCGTAATCGTTAGGGTCAGATGGCAATCTGATTTCAAGGCCTTTTTTCTGACCGATGCTATAGAGATTAATTGGATCATATAGACTAATAAATTGCCCGTCTTGATCGTATACCTCGGGTTCAACTAGAGTTCTGTTTTCATCATTAGAACTCGGGCCATTAATACCACCGTTATCATAATTTATGAAATGAAGGTTGGATCTTGCTGGAAAGCCTGTTTCGGGAAGAGCAATATAACTTATATGATTATCCCCCGAGTACAAGTCGCTATAAGGAGCTTCAAATTTATAAAATTCATCGTTATTATTTGTTATCTGCGCTATGAAAAGTTCTTGCTTAAAGAGATTCGTTTTGTCATCTGTCACAAAACCAATAATAAAATCACCTCTTTTGGCACCTTTGTAGGCTGGTATCATGAACGTAAAATTATCTGTATGCGCTGGCCTAGTTAAAGTAGAAGAATACATAGATTCTTCAATCTTTGGTGGTAAAAGATTGTCGGACTCTTGAGTTAGCTCTGTCGTAACAAATATGACTTGTTGTTGAACACCTTCTTCAACTACATCAAGTTCAACAAATTTATGTACATCTTGAGTTGCATAAATTTTTAGATTCACGGCCTCGGTTGAGGTTTTCTTAATCAGATAATAATAATAACTATTCTCTTTGTCTATATGGTAAGGTAATATTTCCTCATGGCTACTCTCTATATATATTCGCAGGGGTGCTGTTACTCTAAGCGGAATTTCATAGTTTGAAATTGGGCCACTTTTTCTTACTGTTGGATTGATAGATGCCGAAATAAATGGATTGTTACTAGTAGGTCCAATGCCCTTTAATCCAATCGGATTTGGGTCGTACAAATAAACCGATGCGCCTCTCAGTATACATGTCTCTAATATAAAGTCTGGATTGTTATCAATGATATAATTAGCTGTTAATTTGGGATTATCTTCTGTATTAATAGTGAAGTCGATGTTACAAGTTTTAGCGTTTTTGTCAGCCATAAATATTAAAGTTTGGGAAAAAACTCCCTGAGAAACTAGACCGGGCATTATACTTAATAATGTCGCTCCGGTTGATTTAGTCACTTTAGCTGTTGTAATACCCGGAATCATACCTGTTTCACCAACTATCTTTACATTGACACTAAATGGTTGGCCTTTGATAACCTTTGTATTATTGTCAGGAGTTATTGTAAGTGTTGTCATTACATCACCTCTTAAAAGTGTTAGATTAATTTCAGATGAAATATATACCGTATAAATATAATCAACATTTTAAATTGGAAATTAATGTCTATTTTAGAAAAGGGTTTTTTAGCTTTATACTTACACATCACACTTAATTAAATTAATAATCAATATTTAAACAGAAGAAATGATGATAATAAAAAAATAGGTGATTTATTAAAAAATAACTTTATTGTTGTGAATGTTTTTCCCTAAAATTTTTTTAGGCTAAAGTTTTTTTAAATATAAAATTCACCATAAAAATATAGGTTATGTATTAAATAGTTAACCTCAGCTTTGTTTAAAAATAGCGATCTCATTATCCCGTAGATTCAAGCTCGGTTTTTTAGGCTGGAATGTATAAGCAATAAGGCAGGCAGCAACCTCCAATAAAAGATCATGTATTCAATCCGTTGATGCTCGTGTATAATCGCTATTTTTTCGGGAAAATTAAATGGCAACCATTGAAGTCAAGTGTCGATTTTGTCAACAAACTGAATTTGTCAAAAAACACTGTAAAGGCGATGCGAGCCATCAACGTTACCGTTGTTTATCCTGCAAACGAACCTTTCAACTTGAATACGCCTATAAAGCATGCCAGATAGGCATAAAAGAGCAACTTGTTGATCTCGCCATGAATAATGCCGGTATCCGTGATACCGCACGGGTATTACATATCAGCATTAATACTGTCGTTCACGCTTTAAAAAACTCAACCCACGGGGTGTCACTACAATATTCCAGTGGTGGAAAAAACCGACTCGCTGGCATAACGAAACGGGGTGATGGTCATATCCGTAAGTTGTTGGTTCAGGGCGCCAGAGCCGTGATTTACCATATAAACCGAAGACATGATAACTATGGTGAGTGGATAAAAAACTAATACAGCGCCGTCCGGTAAATATTGTGGCTATCGCGCTGGCAAATAAGATCGCCAGAATATCATGGGTGATATTAACGGGTGAAGAAAAGTTCAGAGTGACACCATAATCACAAAGGAATGAAATTTATTTTAGCTGTATTGATCTTGCTAATTGCGCAGGAAAAGTGAGATGGAAGATCGGTCAAACCGACACCTGCAAAATCTGATATATCCGACGACCAAGAGTGAATAAAGGTCTGAAGGCCGATAAGGAGCAGGTGTGCATATATCCATCATGGCTCAGCAGAAAATAACCTGCAAACACAGAAGCCGAATGTACGAACGCAGTTATGACCGTCATTCAACGAACTTATCTTGCACATAAGCGGGAGTTCATGTACGGATATACGTAAGCTACCTTGTTCTTTTGTCTGAAAAGCTCTCTTGCAATACTGGGGAAGACCATATATTAAGCTCAGGTTAATCACCATGTCACCCTTAGACCAATTTTTGCACTCACCTCATAGCTGTCTGCAAAATTATTGAAGCTGGTGTTAACTGAAGTCTGACCATAGATGAAAGAATTTCCATCATTCCAATTGTAGGAATCCCCGATGCCTGTCTCAGCCCAAGTTCGGTCACTCCCCCCGTGGAAGGCAACATTTTCGGTTCTGTCGCATTAAGCGGAAATATTCAGGTAACATGTCATTTTTGGTTGAGAACGCCCTGATGTCCCTTATCCGAAAAACGTTCAAACGTCTCCACTATCCTACTGATATTATCGCTCAGTGCATCCGTTGGTATCTCGCTTATGCCCTGAGTTTACGAAATCTGGAAGAGATGATGGCCGAGCGTGGAATTGCCGTCGACCACTCCACGCTCTCCCGCTGGGTTCATCGGTTGGTTCCCCTGATTATCAAACGTTATCGGCGCAGTAAACCGGCGGTTGGACACCGATGGCGAATGGATGAAACTTATAGCTAAATCATATTAATATGACATAATATCTAAATCTAAAATGACAAGGCATAAAATGAGATGGGCTACAGCTTAGATTTTCGAAAGAGAGTACTGGCATACAAGGACAAGCATTCGTTGACTTTCGAACAAACGAGTGCCCATTTTGAAATCTCC
>NZ_NKHQ01000014.1:0-56342 GCF_014467265.1 Xenorhabdus sp. TS4
CGAATTGCTAGAAAACTTCTTTCTCACACGTTGGGTATTTTTGCCAATTTTAAACAAGGTAAAAGTCAACGCGACTGGCTTCAACAAGCCAACGTTATAAGATGTTAAAGTCGAGCATCGCGTTATATTAGATTACAGATAAATGAATTAATTAATAATCAATATTCCACTCTGACTAAATTAACGGTTATAGTGGTCATCATGAACCAAGAACCTATCCCAATAGTTGTATATCCTTGCAAACAGAACTGCCTAATGGGATAAGGCTCTAAGAACATTGCAGAAACAATATTGCAGAATAACGATGTTACTAAAGGAGTTGCCATGACTTGGGAATATGCCCTGATCGGATTAATCATCGGTTTTATCGTCGGCGCGCTGGCTGTCCGCTTTGGCAGCTCAAAGCTACGCCAACAAAATGCCCTACAGGCTGAATTGGAGAAAAATCGGGCTGAATTGGAAGAATACCGCAAAGAGCTGGTCAGCCATTTCGCCCGTAGCGCTGAATTACTTGACAATATGGCACGCGATTACCGTCAGTTGTATCAGCACATGGCGAAAAGTTCCAATGAACTGATGCCCAACATGCCAGTACAGGATAATCCTTTCAATTATCGTCTAAGCGAATCCGAAACTGAGACAAATAAAGTGACTGCTAACACGCCTCCACGGGATTATTCTGAAGGTGCATCTGGCCTGTTCCGTCCGCTCCAAGATAAATAATTAATACACTTTGCCGTGGTAACAATCGCTACCACGGCTCCCTTTCGTGCCCTTCATCCAATGGAAAGATTTTTGTTTTTTATTTTTGATTTTTGATTTTTGATTCACGTAAATACCTGTAAAGAAACGCATTAAAACGACTTTATTAGTGAACTTTGCTGAATAATTGAGAGTCATAACAGCATTGAAACAATGATGCTTAAGGCCTATCTAATCCTCAGGAATAAGTGATTTCCAAGGTAGCAAAGCCTTGACAGGATAGATCTCTTAAGCACAATTTCCTTTTCTAGCTTAGGTATTAAGAGAACGTATTCATGAAAAGAAAAAATACATTGCTCAGCGCACTCGCTATTAGTATCGGACTATCTTTAGCTTCAGTTCCAATGGTAAGTAATGCAGCCCTACCTGCTGCTGCGGTCGCTCAAGAATCAGCCAGTCTCGCTCCCATGCTGGAAAAAGTGCTGCCTTCTGTTGTCACTGTTCATGTTTCAGGTACAGAAGTACAAAGCCAACAACTCCAGTTACCTGACGATTTCCAGTTCTTCTTCGGTCCTGCATTTCCTCCGCAAGAACCAAGAAAACGTCCATTCACGGGGTTAGGCTCTGGGGTAATTATTGATGCCAATAAAGGTTATGTATTGACCAATAGTCATGTCATTAATAATGCAAATAAAATACGCGTTCAATTAAATGATGGTCGTGAATACTCAGCAAAACTCCTTGGACGTGATCCACAAACCGACATTGCTCTTTTGCAATTGAAAGATGCCAAAAACCTGACTGCCATCAAGTTCGCTGACTCCGACCAACTGCGCGTCGGAGATTATGCTATTGCCATCGGTAACCCATTTGGCTTGGGGCAAACCGTCACATCCGGGATCATTTCTGCTCTTGGCCGCAGCGGCCTGAATCTGGAAGGTTTGGAAAACTTTATCCAGACCGATGCCCCTATTAACCGCGGTAACTCTGGTGGTGCATTGATTAATCTGAAAGGAGAACTGATCGGTATTAACACCGCCATCCTCGCACCAAGCGGTGGTAACGTCGGTATCGGTTTTGCCATCCCAAGTAATATGGCTAAGGCTCTTTCTGCCCAGCTTATTTCCCATGGAGAAATCAAACGCGGCATACTCGGTATCAAAGGAACCGAGATGACGGCAGACATCGCCAAAGCACTCAATGTTGAAGCACAACAAGGGACATTTGTCAGCGAAGTCCTGCCTAAATCGGCTGCGGCTAAAGCGGGTATCAAACCAGGGGATGTACTAATCTCCTTTGATGGCAAAAAAATTAATAGCTTTGCTGAGCTACGTGCGAAGGTTGGTACAACAGTTCCAGGTAAAGAAGTCACAATTGGTCTGCTGCGCAAAGGGAAGCCACTTGAAGTCACCGTTACACTGGATAACAGTGATGGAGAGCCAACGAAAGCAGAAAACTTGAGTATTGCCCTGCAAGGCGCAACCCTGAGTAATGCCGCCATAAAAAATACCCAAGGCATCAAAGTGGATTCGATTATTCCGAACTCACCTGCTGCAATATCGGGTTTGCAGAAGGATGACTTGATTGTTGGTGCCAATAATGTGCGTGTACGAAATATCAGTGAATTACGCAAGATCACTGAGGAGAAGCCGACCATTATCGCATTGAACGTCTTACGTGGTGACGATAATATTTATCTCTTACTGCGTAATTAATCTATACCCACGACAGACACAGTATAATACTGTGTCTGTCCGCTTCTATGCTATTCTTCTTTCAATCAATTACTACTCTGAATAATGTCATGCTGATCAAGTTATTACGCTCTATACTCATAGGCTTATTGATTGCCGCTATTTTGCTGGTCGCTATCCCCTCTCTGCGTCCTAGTGGCTTAAAAAATTTCCTGAGCGATAACAACAACAGCAGCGATACAGTATCCAGTTTCAGCAAAGCTGTCCGCCGGGCTGCTCCTGCGGTAGTCAATATTTACAGCAGCAGCATGGGCAGTTTTTCCCATGAAAGCCGGGAACTTCTTCCTTTAGGTTCCGGTGTCATTATGAGTGAACAAGGCTATATCCTCACTAATCGGCATGTTATCAATAAGGCAGCTTCCATTATTGTCGCCTTGCAAGATGGGCGCTTTTATGAAGCACTGTTAGTCGGCTCAGATAGCCCAACGGATCTGGCAGTTTTAAAAATCAACGCCACAAACCTGCCTGTGATCCCAATTAATCCTAAACGTGTGGCCCACGTAGGGGATATCGTGTTGGCTATCGGCAATCCGTACAATTTGGGACAAACCATCACACAAGGCATTATCAGTGCAACCGGGCGTGTCGGCCTTAGTCCAACGCGTCGCCAGAATTTCCTGCAAACAGATGCGTCAATTAACCAAGGCAACTCCGGTGGTGCTTTGGTCAATACGCTAGGAGAATTAGTTGGTATCAATACGTTAACGTTCGATAAGTCTGAGTTTGGTTCAACACCGGAAGGGCTGGGATTTGCCATTCCAACAAAACTGGCGACTACCATTATGCAGAAATTGATCCGTGATGGCCGAGTTATCAGGGGATATGTAGGCATCACCGCCAGAGAATTACCCTATATTCGCTCATCAGGCAGTAATATCAATCAAATTCAGGGGTTACGCGTTTTCCAGATCGCACCTAATGGTCCGGCTGAAAAAGCGGGGATCAAAGTGGGAGATATCATTACCAGCGTTAATCACCAGCCAGCCATCTCACCTGTGGAAACAATGGATAAAGTTGCGGAAATTCGTCCGGGCAGTGTTGTTCCTGTAACGGTGCTACGCGATGGAGCTTCCCTCACACTTAACGTCACAATCGATGAGTTTGATGGCTATTAATCTTTTCTCGCCAGCTATTTTCTCGTCCACTCACCCATAATGTGGGCAAGGTGGACGAGAAAGAATATTTAATTCCGTTTAGCCAGTTGTCTTAATGCGCTCAATATTTGCGCCAAGACCACGCAGCTTATCTTCAATATGTTCGTAACCACGGTCAATATGATAAATACGGTCTACGACTGTCGTTCCTTCGGCAATGCAACCAGCTAATACTAAACTCGCAGAAGCACGCAAATCAGTCGCCATAACCTGAGCACCAGATAGCTTTTCAACACCATGACACAACACTGTATTACTCTCAATTTCAGCCCGTGCGCCCATACGAATCAACTCAGGGATATGCATGAAGCGATTTTCAAAAATGGTTTCAGTGATCATACCTGCACCATCTGCAACCATATTCAATAGGCTAAATTGCGCCTGCATATCAGTTGGAAAGCCCGGATGAGGTGCCGTGCGGAATGTCACTGCTTTTGGCCGCTGACCATGCATATCAAGGCTAACCCAATCCTCTCCCACTTTGATATCCGCCCCAGCTTCACGCAACTTGGCTAAAACAGCATCTAAAGTATCAGGTTTCGCATGACGACAAACTACCTTACCACGTGAAACCGCCGCCGCGACCAAGAAGGTGCCAGTTTCGATACGATCAGGCAGTATACGATGAACACCACCACCCAAACGCTCAACTCCCTCAATCACAATGCGATCAGTACCTGCACCTTTGATTTTTGCTCCCAGCATATTGAGAAAATTAGCTGTATCTTCAATTTCAGGTTCACGCGCAGCGTTTTCAATGGTGGTTGTTCCTTCTGCCAATGTTGCCGCAGTCATGATCGTAACCGTTGCCCCAACACTGACTTTATCCATCACAATGCTGGCACCTTTCAAACGGCCATCCACAGTGGCTCTGACATATCCCTCATCCAGCACGATTTTCGCACCAAGCTGCTCCAGGCCAGAAATATGGAGATCAACAGGGCGAGCTCCAATAGCGCAGCCGCCTGGCAAAGAGACCTGCCCCTGACCGAAACGTGCCACCAACGGTCCCAATGCCCAGATGGACGCTCGCATGGTTTTAACCAGTTCATAAGGGGCACAATATTCATTGACTTCACTGGCATCAATAAAAACAGAACCATTACGTTCCACTTTTGTACCCAAACGATTAAGCAATTTGATCGTGGTATCAATATCTCTCAATTCAGGAACATTCTGTAATTCAACCGGTTCTTCTGCCAGTAACGCTGCGAACATAATTGGTAAGGCGGCATTTTTTGCCCCGGAAATAATCACCTCTCCCGACAGGCAGGTAGGCCCTTTCACGCGAAATTTATCCATCTGTCATGATTCTCTTATTTAATTCAAAGTGTGCTGTTCGCGGTGAGGCAAACAGCTTCAAAGTCCCTGAAGCTTACGGTCACGCTGCCATTGTGCCGGCGTATAGGCTTTGATTGACAACGCGTGAATGCGGTTATCAGCGATGTATTCCATCAAAGGAGCATAAACAGCCTGCTGTTGTTTAACCCGACTCAGGCCATCAAAAAATGCGCCAACAGCAATAACCTGAAAGTGGCTGCCGTCACCGCTGACGATAACTTCATCAAGTGCCAATTTTTCCATCAGCACTTTTTTGATTTCATTCGTATCCATAAATCTGCTCACACTCGTCGTTAGAAAATAGTGTCGTTAAATTAAAAAAATAATAGTAGATGCTTATCCTAATGGAATAAAGGCAACTCTTAAACCAAGAAAAACGCCCCTGTAAGTTGATAGCTTACAAGGGCGCTGATGATCAAAAAAAGGAATTACGTCTTCGGCTGGTTATCGTCAAGAAGGGCTTGCAGACCATACAACGTTATCAACGTACTCAGGCGTTCACCTACGCCTGAAAAAGTCAGTGTCCTGCCACGTTTCTGGCATTCCCCCTTTAATTGGACAAACAGGGCCAACCCCGTAGAATCCACACGGCTTAGTTGAGAGACATCAATATTGCCAATGTCCTCCAGAACGTGCTCTTTTTGTTGCCAAAGGGGTAACAAACTATCACGATCCAATGTGCCTTGCAGAAACAATGTATTACCGGCCTTTTCCCAGTTAACAGTTCCCTGATTGACATTTTCGTTAATCATCATATCGTTATCAAAAGTCGCTTTTTCCATATCACTTTTTCTTTTCTAAAGTGATTGGTGCTTTCGCGCTGATGGCTAACTGTTCAGTCAGGCCATCAATACCTTTCTGACGCAGGATATCCGCCCATTCGTTCTGCTTGGTCGTGATCATGCTCACACCTTCTGCGATCATATCGTAAGCTTGCCAATAACCTGTCTTACTGTTTTTACGCCATTGGAAATCTAAACGAACAGGCGGCTGTCCATTAGAATCGATGATCGTGACACGAATGGCCACTATCGTCTTATCACCCAACGGCTGTTCTGGTGCAATCTGATAAGCTTGTCCGTGATACATCGCCAAGGCCTGACCATATGCCTGCTCCAGATAGGATTCAAACGCCTTGAAATAAGCATCACGCTGCTCCGGTGTCGCTTGTTTGTAGTAAGGCCCCAGAACCAGTGCTCCTGCATATTTTATCTGCACATAAGGCAGTAATTCTTGACGCACAATCTGACGCAAGACTTCTGGATTGGCCTGAATCTGCGGTTGATCGTTCTTCAAACGGATAAACGTTTTTGCCGCTGCATCTTTCATCAATGCGTAGGGGTTGGTTTGATCTGTAGCGCTGGCCAATGGCGCAACCACCAGCAACGCAACCATAAGTAATCGCTTAAACATAAGTGTTATTTCTCCTAAGCAGTGGATTGCTGGTTAGTGTGCTTGTTCAGGTGCCGAAGCGGATTTTCCCTGACTTCCGCCACTACTCTTATACAAGAACTGACCAATCAAATCTTCAAGTACCATCGCAGGCTTGGTATCTTCAATACGATCGCCATCTTTCAACATGGCAGTGCCTAAATCAGGGTCATCAAACCCAATATTGAGAGAAATATATTGCTCTCCCAGTAACCCTGACGTTCGGATAGAAAGCGAACTGGTATTTGGAATATTGTCGTATTGCGTGAAAATATCCAATTCAACTTGTGGTGTATAGGTTTTGTGATCCAGCCAGATTTTCTCCACGCGGCCAACAACTACTCCGCCAACTTTCACCGGTGAACGTACTTTCAGGCCACCAATATTATCAAACGCGGCATATACACGATAAGTTGGCTGGCTGCCGAAAGATCGGATATCTGCAACTTTGAGGCATAAAAAAATGATTGCTGCCAACGCAATCAAGACAAAAATTCCCACCCAAATTTCATTTTTCTTGCTTCGCATCGACTTAGTTCCCAAACATCAGTGCTGTCAGCACAAAATCCAAACCCAATACCGCCAACGACGCATGAACTACTGTGCGCGTCGTTGCCCTGCTGATCCCTTCCGATGTTGGGATAGCGTCATAACCATTGAACAGTGCAATCCAAGTTACCGTAATAGCAAAAACGACACTCTTGAGAAAACAGTTGAGCAAATCTTTTTGCCATTCAACCGTAGATTGCATCGATGACCAGAAGAAGCCACCATCAATGCCTTTCCAATCAACACCCACTATTGCACCTCCCAAGATCCCCACAGCGACAAAGATTAGGGAGAGTAAGGGCATACTGATAAAACCAGCCCAAAAACGCGGGGCAATAACGCGGCGCAGCGGATCAACCGCCATCATTTCCAGACTGGAAATCTGTTCAGTGGCTTTCATCAAACCAATTTCTGCAGTCAAAGCTGAACCCGCTCGCCCGGCAAACAGTAGTGCAGTCACCACAGGCCCCAATTCACGCAGTAGTGATAACGCCACCATCATGCCAAGGCTGCCTTCCGCACTAAATGTGGTTAAAACCAAATAACCTTGCAAGGCCAACACCATACCAATAAACAGACCTGAAACCACAATGATCAGAAGAGATTGAACACCTACGCTATACAGTTGCTGACGCAATAGTGTCCATTGTTTGGCTGGCTCTGGCTTACCAATGATTGCAGTAAACAGCATAAAGCCCGCACGACCGAATGAAGCCGTAACCTCAATCGCACGCCGGCCCATTGCTGCTAATGCCCGTGTTAACATCAACATTCCATCATCCTAATAACTCAGTTTTGTAATCCCCAGCAGGGAAACGGAAAGGTACAGGCCCATCAGCAATACCATCAAGAAACTGCCGAACCCGTTGATCCTGATTCATTCTCAGTTGATCTGGAGTACCTTCTGCAATCACTTTCTTCTCAGCCACAATATAAGCATAATCGGCAATACTCAGTACTTCAGGCACATCGTGGGAAACCACGACACACGTAACACCAAGCGCATGATTCAGCTCATCGATCAGCTTCACCAAAACGCCCATCGTGATGGGATCTTGACCGACAAAAGGTTCATCAAACATGATCAAGTCGGGATCGAGTGCAATCGCCCTTGCTAATGCAGCTCGCCTTGCCATACCGCCAGAGAGTTCCGATGGCATCAAGTGCGCAGCGCCACGCAACCCTACCGCTTCCAGCTTCATCATCACGGTTGTGTGAATCAACGCTTCAGGCAGTTGGGTATGCTCACGCAGGGGAAAAGCCACATTGTCAAAAACATTCAGATCGGTGAACAAAGCACCTGACTGAAATAACATGCTCATTTTCTTACGGGCAGCATACAGACGTGGGCGGGATAATGCCGGAATATTATCGCCATCAAACCAAATTTCACCACGTTCAGGGCGAATTTGTCCCCCGATCAGACGCAGCAACGTGGTTTTTCCGATACCAGAAGGTCCCATAATGGCGGTAATTTTTCCTTTCGGAACGGTCAGATTAATATCAGCAAAAATCGGGCGTTGGCCCCGGGTGAAATGCATTCCACAGATCTCAATAAGATTTGCTGTTTGTTGACTCATTATTGATAGCCCCTAACCGTTAATAGAACTGTCTTCATGACTGTATTTAAATAATTAATAATGCATACTACAAAAAATTGCCCAATTTTGCGTTAGCAAAGTTGTGACAAATTTTACTTTTTATCGCTTGATCGTCAGAATGTATAAGTCTAGCTGAATAAACATTCCATGTTTAAAAATCAACCATTATTAGCATTATGCTCGGAATAAAACTTATTTAAGGGACACTCCATGTTTCTGACAATTGTACTGCTCATTACCGGGTTGATTTTACTGGTGTATGGTTCCGATAGATTAGTTTATGGTGCGGCCGTTTTTGCCCGTGCCATGAAAATTCCCCCTTTTATTGTCGGCCTGGTTATTATGGGAATAGGAACCTCGCTGCCAGAACTGATGGTCTCTGTCACAGCATTTTTAGACGGACAGCCAGACATGGCCATAGGCAATGCCATTGGCTCCAATATTACTAACCTGTTGCTCATTACGGGAGCTGCGGCTTTCATTCGGCCAATCAGGGTAAAATCAGAAATTTTGCGACAAGAAGTGCCCCTAATGTTGGCGATCACCGTATTTGCAGGGTATTTGCTGTCCAATGGATACCTGAGCCGGCTGGATGGTATTCTTTTAGTGCTTGCAGCCCTCTTCTTTATCTCTCTGATGATAAAGATGACCGCTTTCTCCCAACACAATAGGGTTGATAGCTATACCCAGGAACGAAATGCCGAATTGCCGGTCGAAGGCAACAAAGGAATTGCGCTTCTTTGGGTGGTTCTGGGGTTAATGATTCTTCCCATTTCTACCCGCATGGTGATTGATAATGCAACCGTTATTGCACGTATTTATGGTGTTAACGAACTGGTGATTGGCCTCACAATACTTGCCGTGGGAACCAGTTTGCCTGAGCTTGCCACCGCTATTGCTGCGGCCATAAAAGGTGAGAATGACATGGCAATGGGCAATATTGTTGGCTCAAACGTATTCAACGCCACCCTTGTTCTGGGTGTCCCTGCCATACTTTCCCCTAGTGCCTTTTCACCTCAAGCATTTTCCCGCGATTTTTGGGTCATGATGGCAGCGAGTATACTATTCACGGTATTTTGTCTGGGAAGAAAGCATCGATTGAACCGATTGAACGGCATCTTGCTACTGAGCTGTTTTATCACTTATTTTGTCGTACTTTTTGTTTCTAATTATTACGGTACTAAGTAATTGCCGATTGAATGGGAAAAGAGTGGGAAGTAAAAATGCCTAAAATCGATTTTCAGCAAGCAGGTAAGCAAGTATTACATATTGAACTTGAAGGGCTGGTTGGCCTGGAACAATACATTAATGACGATTTCAGCCAAGCCTGTGAACTAATGTTTAGTTGTGAAGGAAAAGTCATTGTGATGGGGATGGGTAAATCCGGTCATATTGGACGAAAAATCGCTGCGACATTTGCCAGCACCGGTACACCTTCGTTCTTTGTCCATCCTGGCGAAGCCAGCCATGGCGATCTCGGCATGGTAACAGCAAAAGACATCGTACTGGCGATTTCCAATTCCGGTGAATCAAATGAAATTCTGGCGTTAATTCCCGTACTCAAGCGACAAAAAGTCCCGCTCATCTGCATGACAAATAATCGCAACAGTAACATGGGCAAAGCCGCAGACATCCACTTGTGCATCAAAGTCCCACAGGAAGCCTGTCCATTGGGATTGGCCCCCACGACCAGCACCACCGCCACACTCGTCATGGGCGATGCATTAGCCCTTGCACTCTTGCAGGCCCGTGGCTTTACGGCTGAAGACTTCGCCCTTTCCCATCCTGGTGGAGCACTCGGACGCAAACTTCTGCTGCTGGTCAGTGATTTAATGACCACGGGTAATGACATTCCCCGTGTTCCCCGTACAGCGACTTTGCGTGAGGCTTTGGTGGAAATCACCCGCAAAAAATTGGGCATCACGGTTATTTGTGATGATAACATGCAGATCAGTGGTATCTTTACCGATGGCGATTTACGCCGTGTTTTCGACATGGGCATTGATTTAAACAATGCAAAAATCTCTGATGTCATGACTGCCGGTGGCATTCGTATTAAACCCAATGCACTGGCGGTTGATGCACTAAACCTGATGCAATCACGCCATATCACCTCACTATTGGTCACAGAAGGTGACAAATTACTTGGTGTACTACACATGCACGATCTTTTGCAGGCCGGTGTTGTGTAGACCGGTCTTCTATAAAGCAAGTAAACTGATACAAACAAGCATGATATAAATCTTAAGAGAATTTCTTAATGAGTCAAAAAGAGTACCTGGACACCTGTTATGGCCCAGTTAATCAAGTAATTATCGAAAAAGCCCGCCAAATCCGTTTGTTGATTTGTGATGTTGATGGCGTGATGTCTGATGGGCTTATCTACATGGGCAATGAAGGCGAAGAGCTGAAAGCCTTTAACGTTCGTGATGGTTATGGCATCCGTTGTTTAATCACCTCCGATATTGAGGTTGCCATCATCACTGGCCGCAAAGCAAAACTGCTGGAAAATCGGGCAGAAACCCTAGGTATTACACATCTTTACCAAGGACAAAACGATAAGGTTTTGGCGTATAAGGAACTGTTGGATAAACTAGCGTTGCAGCCAGAGCAAGTCGCCTATATTGGTGATGACCTTATTGACTGGCCTGTCATGGCACAAGTTGGATTATCTGTTGCAGTTGCTGATGCCCATCCTTTACTGTTGCCAAAAGCAGATTATGTGACTCAGATTGCCGGCGGTCGCGGTGCAGTCAGGGAACTTTGTGATTTGGTACTCTTCGCTCAGAATAAGCTCGAAGATGCCAAAGGATTATCCATATAAATTAAAATTGAAAAAAAGAATGAGCAAAATTCAATCCTGGCTGATCGCAATACTGGCACTGATCGCGCTTGCGCTGATTGGCTGGAATTTCTCGAATGTAAATGATAATACCTCATCAGCCATTGTGGATGATGGTTATCCGACTTATCAAACACAGGAAGCTATTACTTTTGTCTATGATCCGGAAGGTAAGCTGACTTACAAGCTGGTCGCTGACGATGTTAAAAACTATACGGAAACCAAGTTGACCTGGTTTACCAACCCCGTATTGATAACATTTGCCCCCAATGGCACCCCTGGCACCCCGATAGCAACATGGACAGTACGCGCCAACAAGGCCAAAATGACCCAAGATAAGATGCTCTATCTGTACGGGGATGTCCAAGTGGATAGCCTGAACGATGCGTCACAATTGCAGCGGATCACAACAGACAATGCGATCGTCAATCTGACAACCCAAGATGTCGCATCCGATGACCGAGTCACTCTTATTGGTGTCGGTCTGAAATCTGTTGGCATGAAAATGCGTGGCAATCTGCGAAACAAAACTGCTGAACTGATTGAAAAGGTGACCACTCAATATGAGATTCCACATGAACAACCTAATCCGTAATTCCATTATTGCCGGTACTCTTTTTGCCGTCAGCCTACCCGTACTGGCCTTAAAAGATGATACAAAAAAGCCCATTACCATCGATTCAGCAAGACAGTCGCTGGATTTAACGGGAAACATTGCCACATTTACGGATAATGTTAGCGTAAAACAAGGCTCGATCGACATTCATGCAGATAAGGTCGTTGTTACCCGCCCGGAAGGAAATTCTGACAAGACAGTTATTGAAGCATTCGGTAATCCTGCCACTTTTTACCAATTGCAAGATGATGGTAAGCCCATCAAAGGTCATGCATCAAAGATGCGCTATGAGATGGATAAAGAGCTGGTCACCCTGACAGGGAACGCCTATCTTGAACAGCTAGACAGTAATATCAAAGGCGATAAAATCACTTATCTCGTACCGACACAACAAATGGAAGCCTTTAGCGATAAAGGTAAACATGTCACTACCGTCTTGTTACCTGCCCAGCTACAAGAAAAAGGCCCAGGTGTTAACGGCGCTGACGCTCAGAAAAAGGGTAAATAACGACTGATGGCAATACTAAACGCAGAAAATCTGGCAAAAGCCTATAAAGGCCGTAAGGTCGTTGAGAACGTCAGCCTAAACGTGAAATCAGGGGAGATTGTTGGTTTACTTGGTCCCAATGGAGCAGGTAAAACCACTACTTTCTATATGGTGGTTGGCATTGTTCCACGTGATGCTGGTTCTATCACCATTGATGAAGAAGATATCAGCCTGCTGCCCCTGCATGAGCGTGCACGCCGTGGGATAGGTTACTTGCCTCAGGAAGCTTCTATCTTCCGTCGTTTGAGTGTATTCGACAATTTGATGGCGGTACTGGAGATTCGCAAAGACCTGACTCAAGAGCAGAGAAAAGCGCGTGCAGAAGAATTGATGGAAGAATTTCACATCGCTCACCTGCGTGATAACCTTGGGCAATCACTTTCCGGTGGTGAACGCCGTCGGGTGGAGATTGCCCGTGCATTGGCAGCCAATCCCAAATTCATTCTGTTAGATGAACCTTTTGCCGGTGTTGACCCCATTTCCGTACTGGATATTAAAAAGATCATTCAACATCTGCGGGATTACGGATTAGGAGTACTGATTACTGACCACAATGTGCGTGAAACACTGGATGTCTGTGAACGTGCCTACATCGTCAGCCAGGGTCATTTGATTGCCCACGGTACTCCGAATGACATCCTGAATAACGAGCAGGTCAAACGCGTCTATTTGGGTGAAGGTTTCCGCCTTTAACTTTTATCCTTCTGTCAGGCGCGATTCAAGGAACTATTCAAGCTAGGTTAAGGAGAAAGTGGTAACGCTATGAAGCAAAGTTTGCAACTCAGGCTCAGTCAGCAATTGACGATGACGCCACAACTCCAACAGGCCATCCGTTTGTTGCAACTATCTACGCTTGAGCTTCAGCAGGAGATTCAGCAAGCTTTGGAAACCAATCCGCTGCTTGAACAGGATGACCTGCATCAGGAAGTGGAGAATCAGGCACTTTCTGATACCAACACTGAAGTCATGGATACCCGTGAAGCACTTGAGCAGAGGGATATGCCTGAAGAGCTACCGTTAGATGCCAGTTGGGATGACATTTACACCGCTGGCACGCCTTCAGGAACTCACAGTGACTATAGCGCTGACGATTTCCCCATATATCAGGGAGAAACCACCCAAACTTTGCAAGACTATCTCATGTGGCAGGCAGGATTAACGCCATTTACCGAAACGGACGCTGCCATTGCCACTTCAATCATTGACGCCATTGATGACACCGGATATCTGACCATTTCTATCGAAGAGATCCTTGCCAGTATTGGTGATGATGAACTGACGTTGGCAGAAGTCGAAACCGTCCTCAAACGCATACAACATTTTGACCCAATCGGCGTTGCTGCCCGTGACTTACGCGAATGCTTGCTTATTCAGCTTTCCATGCTGCCGCCAGAGACACCTTATCTGAAGGATGCCAGACTTATTGTCAGCAACTATCTGGAACTACTGGGTAACCGAGACTTCCGTAATTTATTACGTCAGAGCAAATTAAAAGAGAGTACCCTGAAGGGGGCAATTGATATCATCCAATCACTGGAACCAAAACCTGGCCTGGTAGTCAATACGGGTGAATCCGAATATGTTGTTCCAGATGTCTTGGTACAGAGAGAAAATGGAAGCTGGCAAGTCAGGCTAAATACCGATAGTATCCCCCGTCTGCGCATCAACCAACACTACGCAGCACTGGGACAACGGGCCAACAATGAGAGTGACAGCCTGTTTATACGCAACAACTTGCAAGAGGCTAAATGGCTGCTCAAGAGCCTCGAAAGCCGTAATGAAACATTACTAAAAGTCGCCTGCTGTATTGTTGAACGGCAACAAGATTTTTTTGAATATGGTGAGGAACACATGAAACCACTGGTATTGGCTGATATCGCCTATCAGATTGACATGCATGAGTCCACCATTTCCCGCGTGACGACCCAGAAATACCTGTATAGCCCACGAGGGATCTTTGAACTTAAATATTTTTTCTCCAGTCACGTCAACACCGACAGTGGTGGTGAAGCCTCTTCTACCGCGATACGTGCCCTGGTGAAAAAACTGGTCGCGGCAGAAAATCCGGTCAAGCCACTGAGTGACAGTAAATTGACCAGCATACTTACTGCGCAAGGTATTCAAGTGGCTCGCCGGACTGTCGCAAAATATAGAGAGTCGTTATCCATCCCGCCTTCAAACCAACGTAAAAAATTGGTTTGAACAACACAGAGAAGGAAAACACTATGCAACTCAAAACCATGCAACTCAATGTTACAGGCCACAATATTGAAATCACCGATGCACTTCGCAACGTTGTGAACACCAAATGCGGCAAATTGAATCAATATTTCGATAAAATTAACCTCATTCAGGTCATCCTTCGAGTAGAAAAGGTGCAACGGATCGCCGAAGCTACAGTGTATGTTAATGGAGGTGAGTTGCATGCAACCTCAGAACATGAAGACATGTATGCGGCAATTGATGTACTGGTAGATAAGCTAGCGCGTCAATTGACCAAACACAAAAGTAAATTGAGACAACATTAATCGCTTTTAGGCAACGGGGCTGTCATAAAATTATCACTGTTCTATCTATAACACCGTCTATAACGCCCTATAGTGCTATGTACTTAGTGCGATCTGTAGATCGGTTTTAGAGCGCAGTGCATTAATACCGGATGCCTCATCAGGCATCTGGTATAACAAGGCCCTAAGTGAATAAAGAAATGAACAACGAAACAGATTTACCACTAAGCTCTGTGCTTTCACCCGCATGTACACGCAACAACGTACTTTGTTCGAGTAAAAAGCGCGCCTTAGAGATTATCAGTGAGCTGGCATCAAAACAGCTTGAAGTGCCGGAAAATACCGTATTTGAGGCTATTCTTTCGCGCGAAAAAGTAGGCACAACAGGAATTGGCAACGGGATTGCGATCCCTCACGGCAAATTGGATAAAGAGCGTTCGGATAATGCCGTTGGGGTATTTTTACACCTGGAACAACCCATTACCTTTGACGCCATCGATAATCAACCTGTTGACTTGCTGTTTGCTTTATTGGTGCCATCAGACCAGTGTCAAACCCATTTACACTCACTATCATTGATTGCAAAGCGCCTTGCAGATAAAAATCTCTGCCGTCGCCTGCGCTCAGCGCAGAGTGATGAAGAACTCTATAAAATTATTACTGAATAAATAGCGATTATAATTATAAACATTTAGGGGGAGTCACCTCATGGTGCTGATGATAGTCAGTGGTCGTTCAGGTTCTGGGAAATCCGTTGCTTTGCGTGCACTGGAAGATATGGGCTTCTATTGCGTGGATAACCTGCCCGTTGTGTTACTGCCAGAATTGGCAAACACACTGGCCGAACGTGATATCTCGGCTGCGGTTAGCATTGATGTCAGAAACATGCCGGAGTCGCCAGAAATTTTTGAAGCAGCGCTAACGCAATTGCCTGACAGTTTTTCACCACAGTTACTGTTTCTTGATGCGGATCGTAATACTCTGATCCGCCGCTACAGTGACACGCGCCGTCTGCATCCACTCTCCAGCAAGAACCTGTCACTGGAAAGTGCCATTGACCAAGAAAGCGATTTACTTGAACCCCTGCGCTCACGCGCTGACTTGATCATTGATACATCTGAAATGTCCGTTCATGAACTGGCGGAAATGCTCAGGACACGTCTATTAGGCAAACGGGAGCGAGAATTGACTATGGTGTTTGAATCCTTTGGATTCAAACATGGTATTCCTATCGACGCAGACTATGTTTTCGATGTGCGTTTCCTACCAAATCCGCATTGGGATCCGAAATTACGCCCAATGACCGGTTTGGATCGCCCTGTGGCAGCATTTTTGGATCGCCATACAGAAGTTCATAATTTTATTTATCAGACGCGTAGCTATCTTGAGCTTTGGCTACCCATGCTGGAAACCAATAACCGCAGCTATCTGACGGTCGCTATTGGTTGCACAGGCGGTAAACACCGCTCAGTCTATGTGGCAGAACAGTTGGCTGATTATTTTCGTTCCCGTGGCAAGAATGTGCAATCACGCCACCGCACACTGGAAAAACGTAAATAATATGAATAACACAAGCCATGACAGTCAGACAAAGACTTGAAATTAAAAATCGGCTCGGAATGCATGCCCGGCCTGCGATGAAACTGCATGATCTGGTACAACAGTTTCAATCAGAAGTGATTCTGCGTAACAGCAGTAACTTACAGGCCGAGGCCCGCAGCGTCATTGCCATGCTGATGCTGGACTCTGAACAAGGCAGCCATATTGACGTTGAAGTCAACGGACCGGATGAACAGCAAGCGCTGGCGGCCATTATCGAACTCTTCAATGCAGGATTTGACGAAGAGTAACACGTTCCTTCTAAAGATATTGTCTCGAATGGCTTCTTATTGTGGACAATAACTCCCACCTAACCAAAAATCTAACGACGCAACAGACGGATTTAACTTGAATCCTGATTTATTTCTTGATACAGAGCAGACAATTAGAGAGCGCTTCGGTGTGGTGTGCCATTGAACCTATTTTCAAGGTAAACGCAAAATCAGTGATTAAAACTAACTAAAGATAAAAAATCATTAATATAATCTGCTCATTAAACATTCACAATGCGTAAAAATAAAATATTATAATCATTAACTTAGTTAATTAATCTAACTATTTATAAATAGTGTGATACAGATAATAAATGTTAGCTTTCAATAAGTTAACCATGTGAAATTAAATTCAAAAAAACTTATTATTAAAACGCAATTATATGCGGAACAGTATACATACAGTCCCTACACTGGAGATTTACTTCATGCGTTTTAATAAAACTACACTGGCAATTTTTCTTGGTTTGAGTTTGTTTCAAGGTGTTGCCCAAGCAGCACCTGTGCTCTCTTTAGATAACACTCATGCAGAAAGCATCGCCGCAACCAATAACGCTTGGGTTGAAATCAATACCACGACTTTCGAAAATAATATTCACACCCTGCAAAAAAAACTGAATAAAGGCACCAAAATGTGTGCGATTTTGAAAGGCGATGCTTACGGTCATGGCATCGACCTGCTGATGCCATCCATCATCAAAACTGATGTGCCTTGTGTAGGTGTTACCAGTAATGAAGAAGCCCGCCTCGTGCGTGAAAGCGGCTTTAAAGGACAACTGATACGTGTCCGTACAGCTGACATCACTGAAATCGAAAGCACACTGGGCTATGACATGGAAGAGATAATCGGCGATCTAGATCATGCCCAAGCCATCAATACGCTGGCAAAAAAACACGGTAAAGAAATTCGTGTCCACCTGATGCTGAACACAGGTCTTATGAGCCGCAATGGATTGGAAATGAAGACTGAGCAGGGCAAACAAGACGCTCTGAAAATTACCCAGTTGCCTGACCTGAAACTGGTCGGCATGATGAGTCACCATGCATTCACTAATATGGATGCCATCCGTGACAGCATTAAGAACTTCAAAGAACAAACTTCTTGGTTGATCAAAACGGCAAATCTGAACAGAGACGAAATCACTCTGCACGCATCAAGCTCTTTTGCCTCACTTAGCATTCCTGAAGCCCAATTCGACATGGCTCGCGTTGGCAGTGCGCTGTACGGCATCCTGACCACCAGCCACCCAGAATTCAAGCCATTGATTCAAATGAAAACTCGTGTTGCTTCTGTTAAAACATATCCTAAAGGTAATGGAGTCGGTTATGACAACACCTATATTCTGAAACGCGATTCCAAGCTCGCTAACTTGCCAGTAGGTTTCTCTGATGGCTTTAGCTCTGCCATGTCAAACAAAGCTTATGTCCTGATCAACGGTCACCGTGTACCCGTTGTCGGTAGCGTTTCTATGAACACCGTGATGGTCGATGTGACTGATTTACCAGAAGTAAAAAGTGGCGATGAAGTGGTCATTTTCGGTAAACAAGGTAACGACGAAATCACCCAGTCTGATATTCAGAAATGGGGGGGAATGCATGTTGTTGAGCTTTCTTCCATTTGGGGTGAAACCAACCCACGTATCGTAACCACCGGCTTATAATTTGCGGTTCAAATGATAGCAGACTGTTCTTTTCCTCCATTGTGGATAAGCCTTGTTTCATTAGCAAGGCAAAACAGTTCGTGATCATGATCTCTTTATTTTCGCGGCAGAACAGCCTAATATCATTTCAATTACTTTGAAAATAACACCCCCCTCCTTGCGATGTGGGGTGTTATTTTGTATTGAGCTTAATTTGGAGTGTGGTATGAAAAAACCTAAAATCATTATCAATGAATTAGATGCTGAACGTTTAGATTCTCTGTTGGAACAACCTGCTTTTGCTAATACCAGTATCGCAGATGCCTTGAATGAAGAGCTGGATAGAGCCGAAATAGTGGCTCCGGTAGATATCCCAGCCGATGTTGTCACCATGAACAGTGAAGTTCGTTTTATTGATCTGGGCAGTGATGAAGAGCGTGTTCGTACACTGGTCTACCCTGCTGCCCTGCAAGACAGCACCAAACATCTGTCCGTCATGGCGCCTTTGGGTGCTGCTCTTCTGGGTTTACGGGTGAATGATGAAATAACATGGAAGTTGCCAAACGGTGAAACAACCCGAATAAAAGTATTAGAAATACTTTATCAGCCAGAAGCCGCAGGCGAATATCACCGTTAATTTCCAGCCAGCTCAGTGACATTGAACTGGCTGCTGTTAATTGAGTATCCCTACTGACCGGCGATACTCATTTCCGGCAACAACACCGAACCGCACTGAATATTGCTACGTGTTTCGATATCATTACCAATTGTCACCATATTTGCCCACATATCTTTCAAATTGCCCGCGATAGTGATCTCACTGACAGGATATTGGATCTCGCCATTCTCAACCCAAAAGCCGGATGCGCCGCGAGAATAATCACCGGTCACCGCGCTAACGCCCTGCCCCATCAACTCAGTGACGATCAGGCCAGTGCCCATTTCACGCAACAAGCCAGCAAAGTCCAGGCCTTGGCCTGCAATACGCCAGTTATGAATTCCACCGGCATGACCCGTGTTCACCATTCCCAACTTACGGGCAGAATAGGAAGTCAGCAACCAAGTCTGCAAAACACCATCTTTAACAATATCACGTGTTGTTGTACGCACACCTTCACTGTCAAATGGCGTTGAAGCCAACCCACGCAATAAATGCGGCTGTTCTTCAATCGTCAGCCATGAAGGCAAGATCGGTTTGCCCAGGCTATCCAACAAGAAAGAAGATTTACGATAAATGCTGCTACCGCTGATCGCGCCAACCAAATGACCGAACAACCCCGTCGCCACCTCTGCAGCAAAGATAACCGGCGCTTTCATGGTTGATAATTTACGCGCGCCCAGACGAGAAAGCGTCCGGCGAGCACACTCCTGCCCTACCCACTCAGGCGATTTCAACTCGTCTAAATGGCGGCTCACGGTATAGGCATAATCGCGTTCCATGTTGCCATCTTGCTCGGCAATCACACAGCTTGACATAGAATGACGGCTGGAGCAGTAGCTTTGCAGCATCCCATGACTATTACCAAATACCCGAATACCATAATGGCTGTTGAAACTACCGCCTTCAGTATTAGTAATACGCTCATCTGCCTGCAATGACGCTTGTTCAGCGCGGGCTGCCAATTCAATGGCCTTATCCGCATCCAGATCAGCGGGATGGAAAAGATCCAACTCAGGAGCTTCAAATGCTAATAACGCTTTATCGGCCGGGCCGGCATAAGGATCAGGCGAAGTATAACGCGCAATATCAATAGCGGCCTGCACAGTACAGGCAATCGCCTCAGGGCTGAGATCCGTTGAAGAAGCGCTGCCTTTGCGCTGTTGGTGATAAACTGTGATCCCCAATGCACCATCGCTATTAAACTCAACATTTTCGACTTCACTAAAACGGGTGCTGACGCTAATCCCCGTGGTCTTATTGACCGCAACTTCCGCAGCATCACAACCGGCTTTTGCTAATTCCAGCGCATGGGCAACCGCATCTTCCAGCAGCTTACGCTGCTCCGCGATTTGTTGATTGGTAACTATCATTAATTAACCATAATCCAATGAATTAAAAAGAGAATTCGTCATAAAAAATGCCCGCTTCCGGCTTATGGCACGAATGCCGAGTGGTAATCAGGCAATTTTCCCAGTTACAATACACAATATTAGGATGTTAACACCCACCGGACGATAGGTCATGCTCCAAAACGTACCTTATCCGGCCTTTTTAGAAGGAAAACAATTATGGCAAAGCAGCCTGAAGATTGGCTCGACAATTATCCTGCTGAAGAGGAAGAAGAAGAAGAGATAATCTGGGTCAGTAAAAGTGAAATCAAGCGGGATGCTGAAATCCTGAAAAAGTTGGGAACGGAACTGGTTGAACTGAGTAAAAGCCAACTGGAGCGAATTCCACTGGATGAAGATTTGCGGGCAGCTATTGAGTTGGCCCAGAAAATCAAACGTGAAGGACGTCGCCGTCAATTGCAGCTCATTGGCAAACTGTTGCGTGCCCGCGATCCTGAGCCAATCACCACTGCGTTGGATAAACTGAAAAACCGTCACAACCAGCAAGTCGTTGTTTTACACAAGCTGGAAGAACTGCGTGACAAATTGCTTGAAAATGATGATGCCTTTGAAGAAGTCATCGCACTGTATCCACATACTGATCGCCAGCAACTTCGCTCATTGGTTCGTAATGCGAAAAAGGAGAAGGCAACTAACAAGCCACCTAAATCCTACCGTCAAATTTTCCAATATTTGAAAGAGTTATCGGAATCCGCTTAGTCCATCTTCACCGCCATTTCGTCAAGAATTGGCGGTATATTTCCTTCCATCCCCTTATCTTCGTGACATTAACTGAATTAAGTTAACAAATTTGATAAAATGTTATAAAGCAGAAGCGCTATTATCTAAAGCTGATGCCCTAATATTGATCCGTGAAAGAACTTTGATTGATGAGAAATTTTTGTCTAAAACACCCAATTTAAAACTCATCAGTCAGACAGGAAAGGTGGCTTACAATATCGATCTGGAATTGTGCAAACAACGGGGCATCGCTGTTGTTGAAGGTAGTGGCTCACCCATTGCCGCAGCAGAATTAACCTGGCTGTTAATTCAAAGTGCTATACGCCGGTTTGTGCCGTCTGTAGAAATGATGAAAAAAGGTCACTGGCAAACTGAATGGCGATATGGGATACCAATCACCCTTTGTTAAAACGAAATAACGTACTTTGCAGCCCACATATCGGTTATGTTACTAAAAGCTGTTATGGCATTTATTTCGAAAGTTCATTTAAAAACATTGAGCGATATTTTTCTGGCGATAAGAGCCATGTGATTAATACATGTGATTAAGAAGTAAAAAACCGCCTGCATCATCGCAAGCGGCTTAAGAATACCAACAGAAGAGAAAACTCAATCTAACACATTAAACCGCAATTCCCCTTCCAGCTCCTCTTCGGCTTCTTCTAACAACAATATTAATGCCGCAAAGAACGTCCTTTTTTGCGGGGTTAAGTGGATAAAATTAATCTCAACGGGTAACTGAATATAGCCAGTCACTGCATCCCACAGTGCGTCTAAGTTGGCACCAAAATCATCGCCAAGATCGAAGCGCTGTTCGAATTCATCATAGAAAGCGCTCAAATCAGGGAGTTGGTTAAAGTCGAATTCCACCTTTTTCATGTCATTACTCCAGTCGGGTAAAACTGTTGTAGTGATCAACCGTCAGATAAATAAGGCCATCATTAGAATAAAGCAACCTGTCACTTCCTCTGTGCCCACACCGATAATTTACATCCGCTTCAAACCAGTGGCGGCCGGATTTTGTCGGTAATTCATTCTCACGGTTGGAAAATTTATCACCACCAATCGCCCTGCCCGGCAATACTTCACATAAATTACCTGCACGAGCGTTCCAGCCAAGGCGACGGGCCTGTTTCTTCGTAATGTAATAGTCTGGCAATGTGTGATGCTGGCGCAGGTAGTCCGCAACACGGTTTTGTTCAGTCAGAACATCAATCTGTTCTTTCTCTGAGTTGGCAAAGGCGGTATATATGACAGCCAGAGCCAATAGTACCGCCGCCAGGATGCTCTTTTTCATGATGACCTCAAGCTATGTGTTCTATTGCTCAAGAAATTATCAGGCTGTTCCACCTACGGTCAGGTTATCCAGTTTCAAAGTTGGTTGCCCAACACCCACTGGTACACTTTGGCCTTCCTTACCGCAGACACCCACACCTTTGTCGAGAGCCAAATCATTTCCAACCATTGAAATTTGCTGCATGGCTTCAATACCAGAACCAATCAAGGTCGCACCTTTTACTGGCTTGGTGATTTTGCCGTTTTCAATCAAATAGGCTTCCGAGGTTGAGAAAACAAATTTACCCGATGTGATATCTACCTGACCGCCCCCGAAATTGGGTGCATACAGCCCGCGATCCACACTGGCGATAATTTCTTCTGGTGTAGAATTTCCCGCCAGCATGTAAGTATTGGTCATACGTGGCATTGGCAAATGTGCATAGGACTCACGGCGACCGTTGCCCGTCGGAGCCACACCCATCAAGCGAGCGTTGAGTTTATCCTGCATGTAGCCTTTCAAAATGCCATTTTCGATAAGCACATTGTATTGCCCCGGAACACCTTCATCATCAATAGCCAGTGAACCACGACGCCCTTCAAGTGTGCCGTCATCCACTACGGTACAAAGCGCTGAAGCCACTTTTTGCCCAACCTGTCCAGAGAAAACAGAAGTCCCACGGCGGTTAAAGTCTCCTTCCAGACCGTGTCCCACCGCTTCATGTAGTAGAACCCCCGGCCATCCAGCACCCAATACGACAGGCATAGTGCCCGCAGGCGCTGCAACCGCTGACAAGTTGATCAGTGCCATGCGAACCGCTTCACGAGCAAACTGCTCTGCCAGAATCTGACCATCTTCGGTACGCAGGAAATATTCGTAACCATAACGCGCTCCACCACCACTGCCGCCACGCTCACGCTTACCATCTTCTTCCACCAATACACTGACAGAAAGGCGTACCAATGGGCGAATGTCTGCTGCCAATGTACCGTCTGTCGCCGCCACCAGCACTTGTTCATAGACACCTGTCAGGCTGGCATTCACTTCTTGTACACGGGGATCTTCCGCCCGTGCAATTTGATCAACACGATGCAACAAAGCAATTTTTTCTTCCCGACTCATGCTCTGCAAAGGATCAGCTGCCGGATAAAGTGCCTTATGCGTCACAGCACCTAACGTATGCGAGATACCATTACCCGCTTCCCGTACGATACTGCGCGCAGCCTGAGCGCTTTGCTGTAACGCATTCAATGTGATTTGATCTGCATAAGCAAAACCTGTTTTTTCTCCACTGATCGCGCGAACTCCCACACCTTGATCGATATTATAGGAGCCATCTTTGATGATGCGGTCTTCCAATACCCATGTTTCATGATAACTGGCTTGGAAATAGAGATCGGCATAGTCCAGACGACGCTCCGACAATTGACCCAGTACCGAAAATAAGTCTTGATGATTCAAATTATTCGCAGCCAGTAAATGTTCACTGACATAAGTTAAACTCATATTGATTACTCTTTTATCTTAATTTGTATTCTTTTTTATCAAAGAAGTCAGTTGTGGACGGAAGCGATTGTGTTTCACCACTTTTATCTGCTCACGCATGTGAGCCAAACTATCCCGACGGATATTAAGCTGTAATGCGCTGACAGTCAGAGGATTTTTCTTGATAATTTCGCCCCAGCCATTTACCGCCATTGTGTGTCCCCATGTCCTGCGAGTACCATGCACACCAACCTGTGCCGGTGCCAAAATAATACATTGATTCTCGATAGCACGGGCTCTCAGCAAGGGTTCCCAATGCGCCTTACCCGTCAAGCGGGTGAAAGCAGCAGGGACGGAGATAAGCTCTGCGCCCTGTTCACGCAATGCCTGAAAAAGTCCAGGAAAACGCAGATCATAACAGATAGTCATCCCCAGGCGACCAACAGGTGTATCAACAACAGTTATATGTTCCCCACGCTGGTAAATCGTGGATTCATTATAGGCACCGTGTTCATCGTTGATATTGACATCAAACATGTGGATTTTGTCGTAACGTGCCTGGATTTCGCCTTGATCATCAAACAGCAAACTACTGCTAGTGATACGAGTGGGATCTTCCCGACTGATCAACGGCATAGAGCCAATCAACAGCCAAACACCGTAACGTTGTGCTATTTCACTCACCGCCTGTTGCAATGGTCCACTACCCTGCGTTTCTGCATGTGCGCGGTAGGTATCGGCATCAGCGAATAACAGCGCATTTTCTGGTGTTAGAACCAGTTTTACTGTCTCTGGTAATTGCTTAATCTGCTGTTCAATTTGCGCTAAATTGTGTTTGACATTCGTTCCACTGCATAATTGTAAAAGTGCAACATTGGCGTTTTTCATGGCCCTTTATTCTCCTTAAGCTGACGTATAACTTCATCAATTTTAGGCTGTTCGAGGCTGCCCGTTAACCGATAGCGAATCACCGATATCTTGCTCCAAAGGGGCCTCAGTACTTTTGTTGCGGCAAAAATTGCCGCGCCAGCCACAGGATTGACGGCAAAGGCCGTTGCGACTCCCACCGTTGTCGAAATTTCTGGCGTAATGACCAGTGCCATATTGATCTGGCGATGAACTAAATCTGTCCGCCCTGTAGCATTGATGTCCGCTGCCAATCCATCAATAAGAAAGTTATCGGTATACACGACCCCATTTTTTACCGTTGCGTCACCACGAATGGAATCAAAGTTGAAATCATCACTGAATGTGTCACTAAAATCCAACTGTAATTTACGCAACAACGCATCAAAACTGATAAGTCTGAATAATTGCCCAGCCCTGCCACCGCCCAATTTGGCGATGGCACCTTTTTTCATGTCTCCAATCAGCGTGCCGTTCAGCGTTTTGAGATCTGGCTGCCACGGGACATTTTGCCATTTCAAATTGAAATCAAATTTGAAAGGCGCATCCACAATCGGAACGATAAAGCCCAAATAAGCGGCCATATCATCGAATTTTTCTCCCGATAACTGTCCCTTGATATGGCTATAACTGCCGGTATGGTTTTCATACCAACGCCCAGATAATGTCAGATTTCCAGCACTGTTTTCCATTTGCCCATTGGTCAAAATCAGAGAATCGCCTTCTGGCCTGATCGATCCAGATACTTTGCCGAGTTTTAATCCAGCAACCCAGCACTCTGCGCATTTGACATCCAATGCAGGCCAATTGTTCAAAGCATAATGGGGCACTGGCACCTTATCTGACATTAGCCTTTTGTCATCAACCGACAAATCTGTCGCAAACAGAGGATCGTAATAAAGATAATTGATTGATGCCCGCATCGGTTTATGCTTTTCAATCAGAAGGTTGCCATTAATCTCTTTCCCCTGTGCATTCACGGTTACTTCACCGTTTTGTTGCATAACATTGAATGTGAGTTGATTCCAACGCTGTCCGGCAAGATCCAATGCAGGCAATGAAATTGCAAATAAGCTTGGCCACAGCGAACCATTATCTTTCGAGGGCTTCCAATGCAGAAGTTCAAGCAGCGCCAATAACTTTTCACCATCAATGGCAGGCAAGTTTAAGGCCAACAATGATTTTTTCGGCAGAGCAGGAATACCCATATTATCGGTCTGCAAAATACCTCGCTGCAATTTGGCATGAGCTTCTTCCAGCCTCCACTGGGTATTGAAAGCATATCGCTTGCCCATTAATCCTTTGATCTGGAGTTGGTTCATATCACCTTCAGCATGGAGATTAATCTTATTCCATTCCCGCAGAGATTTTGTGTCCAATATGGGTAATTTACTGTACAAATGTGACAAATCTGCATTAACTGCAATACGATATTTAACATCACTCTTTGTCTCACCAGAAGGTAGAGTTACATTGACGTCCCCCTGCCAATTCAGCGTTCCAGATAGTTGGTTGCGAATCTCCGTCGGAAGTTCCGGTAATGTCTTCGCCGCCCAATGTGAATCCAGTTTCACATCAACCTGATAATGTTTTGGTAAATCCTGGGTAGAAAACTTCAGAGACAAGGGATTTCCTAGCCAATTAGCAGATAATGTCTCACTTTTTAAGTTACCATTGTCAAAGCGAAATTTGCCATTGAGATGCGCCATTTCGCTATTTAATGGTTTGATGAACAGATGGGTATCTTTCAGCACCACTTCTCCGCTTGCCACAACTTTCCCATGCTGCAAGGGAATATCCATATGGAGTTTTCCATCCACCCTGCCATTAAGTTGTAAGTTATCTAGTGCGCTGCCAATCGTATCTGCCATCGGGCTGTGGTTGAAATAATCGTGGATACTCTTTCCGTCTCCAGAGAGTGCCGCATCAATAAACAGCTTGTGCTTACCGTAATCTGGGATCACTGCTGAGACGTCAGTCGCCTCCACTTTTCCCAAATGCGTTTTCGGTGCCAGCATCCACAATCCGTTATTCTGGAAATTCAGATCGATATTCAAATCAAACAAAGCCGGCCAATCGGGTTGATATTGAAAGGTGGCATGGCGCAGCGGTACAAATACCTGAAATTGACCATTGTTCTGTCTAAACGGGAAATCATGAGGATCACCCTGAAAAATCAGGGTCGCATTATCGACCTTTCCCTTAATCAAGGAAGCGGTCAAATAGTTTGTCAGAGATTCCCCCATCAGTGGCGTGGGGAAATAACGCCATGCTTCACCCAGGTCATTGGCGCGAATTCCCGCTAACATGGCCAAAACAGGTGGTTTGTTGTGAGGTTTTAGGTAATGGAAATTTCCATTGAGCCACAGCGACTTGGCCTGCAAATCCAACCCCTGACTCCAGACTTTCATGCCATTTTGATCATTTTCCCAAGATACCTGCCCTTCGCTGCTGGTAATCTCAAGCGGAGCCTGAAACATATTGCCATAATCAATGGTGCTGTTTTTCAGTGCAAGATTGAGCTTTCCCCGCTGCTTATTTCCCTCTAACCTGCCACTGAAATGGTTAATTGAAGGCAGTTCCTTCCAACGTAACCAGCTTACATCCCGCCATTTCAGGCGAATTCCCATATCATCGGGAAGCGCTGGTGTGATATCGAGAGCAAAATCGTCAATCACCCCCTTCGGCTGCCGATGCTGCCAATCCTTAACAATATCCGGTGTCACAAAAGAGAGTATCGGTAATATCCCGTTTAAATATTCAAGCTGGATATTTTCAGCACGAATACGCCAGTGATCATTACCCTGATATTGCTGTGACTGCTTAACATACAGTGTCGCGAGCTTCCCTTCAGGCCACTGTTGCTCGTCAGTTTTCAGGCGTGCCAGATTTGGGACTTCAAACAACCACCCTTCACCCTGGCGACGCATTTGCACAAGGAAGTCATGCACGTCAAGCTGATGTTTTTCATTTTCGACATGCCAATTAGCTCCACCGTGCCTAAACTGCAAACGTCCACTATCAACTCGCCCATTCTGCAAGGTAATCCAACTGGCTAAACTGAAATGGGCATTATCCAACCCTGTGTTATCCCTCAACCAATGGCTTAACCACAGTCGCATGTCGATGTCATCGGCCTGCAAATAAATTGTGCCATTATCCAGAACCCCATCACTATCTTTCAGGTCAAGCTTCACCTGAACAATACCTTCTTGCCCATTGATCGAAGAGAGGCTTACGCTGCCTTGTGCCCGATGGCGATTATCTTTATTCAACCAGGTTAGCTGCGGTAATAGCAAATCCGCTTTTTCACCCGATGGCGTCAAAAAGGTCAATCGGCTGTCATGCAAATCAAAATGATTGAATTGTTCAAGAAACAAGGCAGAGAGGCTATCCGGCTGAGAAAACCTGTTTTCGCCCTCTGCTCCAAACAGAGACTTATCGTAATTTACCTGAAGCTGGTAAAAGGACAGATCACGAAAATGCCAGCGCCGTTGTAACAGTGAACGCCAGACATCCAAAGAAAGTATGACCTTTTTAGCATGAATATCGGCATCTGCCGTTTTCGCGCTGATATCACGGATTTCCAGACTAGGACCAAAAGGTTCCCAATGACCTTTTATGTAACCAATATTGACAGGAATGTTTGTCACGTCAGCAATTTTTTCGACTAATTGCTGACGATATTCATTGATGTGTGGCAGGAAGAAACGCAACCCGCTGACAAGCAAAGCCACAATGATAATGACTATTGCGGCTGTCGCTAATAGTATCCCCGGCAGTCGCTTCACGCATTTCTCCTTGGTTGCCAGCGCTATTTCTTTGCAAACCGTCTTCTACAGACTACAGATAAGCCCTCACAAACTAACGGCTTGTATTACATCATAATGACGTCAAATTGCTCCTGGCTGTAACGCTGTTCTGTCTGCACTTTGACCTGTTTACCCACAAAAATTTCCACCTCGGCCAATGCGTGAGACTCATCCCCTTTCAGGGATTCACTTACGGCTGGAGAGGCATAAACCAGAAAACGATCAGCATTAATTGCGCGATTGACCCGAACAATTTCACGCAAGATTTCATAACAGACGGTTTCGACGGATTTTACCGTTCCACGTCCCTGACAGGTTGGACAATTATCACACAAGATATGTTCGATACTTTCCCGTGTACGCTTGCGCGTCATCTCAACCAAACCCAATTGTGAAAAACCATTGATGGTGGTTTTCACCCTATCTTTGTTTAATGCCTGTTCCAGGGAAGCTAATACACGGCGACGGTGTTCTTCATTACCCATATCAATAAAATCAATGATAATGATACCGCCCAAATTACGGAGCCTTAATTGTCGGGCGATCGCCTGTGTTGCTTCAATATTAGTATTAAAGATAGTCTCTTCTAAATTGCGATGCCCAACAAAAGCACCGGTATTAATATCAATTGTTGTCATGGCTTCTGTCTGATCAATGATCAGATAGCCACCAGACTTTAATTCCACCTTACGTTCCAGCGCCCGTTGAATTTCATTTTCCACATCGTACAGATCAAATATCGGTTGATTTCCCTGATAATGTTCCAGTTTAGCGTTCATTTCAGGAATATATTCATCAATAAATTCCTGCAATTGGAGAAATGTTTGGCGGGAATCGACCCGGATGCGATCAAGGGAAGCACCAACAAAATCACGTAAAACACGCTGCGCCAGCGCTAATTCACCATAGACCTTGTTTTTGGTGATATTGCGTTTCTTACGTTCAATCACTTTACTCCACAGGCGCTTCAAAAATTCGGCATCCTGTGCCAGTTCTTCTTTTCCCACGCCTTCAGCGGCCGTGCGGATAATAAAACCCCCATACTCATCACAGTACCCCATGACGATGCTTTTTAGGCGCTCACGTTCTTCTTCACTCTCTATGCGCTGTGAAACACCAACATGCGATGCGCCAGGCATAAACACCAAATAACGTGACGGTAAAGTAATATCCGTTGTCAAACGGGCACCTTTTGTCCCCAGAGGATCTTTCACTACCTGAACAAGTAAATCCTGCCCCTGACGCACCAATTCAGCAATGTCCCTGACATGGAAATTCTTCCGCTCTTCGCCGGCAATACACTCAGTATGAGGCACGATATCCGAAGCATGCAAAAAAGCCGCTTTTTCCAGCCCAATATCGACAAAAGCCGCTTGCATACCCGGTAAAACCCGGCTCACACGCCCTTTGTAAATGTTTCCGACAATGCCCCTTTTGGCTTCCCGCTCAATATGAATTTCTTGTAAGATACCGCCATCAATATAAGCAACCCGCGTTTCGGATGGTGTTATATTGACTAATAACTCTGCTGTCATGAATAGTCCTTCCCATCAGCTAACGCTAAAAATCGTGTGATTAATTCATACGTTTCCACCAGTGGTAAGCCGACAACAGCGTGGTAACTGCCATTAATTTTTCTGACAAAACAACCGCCTTTACCTTGAATGCCATAAGCACCGGCTTTATCCATTGGCTCCCCAGTTGCAATATATTCCTGTATTTCCCGTTGGGACAACTGGCGGAATATCACATCTGTAATGACTATCTCACTCAAGGTATGTTGATTGTTCGATAAAGCAACAGCCGTCATGACCTGATGGCACTGACCAGACAAACTGTTAAGCATTTCCACAGCGTGTTGCTGATTTCGCGGTTTTTCCAAAATTCGGTTGTTCAATACAACAAGGGTATCAGCCCCCAGAACGGGGTAATCGTGTGATGCAATGGCTACACCAGCCTGTGCTTTCTCTCTGGCTAATCGAGTAACATATTGCTGAGGAGACTCTCCTTCACGCCATTTTTCTTCGACCTGAGGTGCCAGGATTTCAAAATTAAAATCCAATAATTCCACCAGCTCATGCCGTCTTGGGGAGCCAGAAGCTAAATAAATGGTTTTCATCGCGAATAATCCTTAGGAGTCTATCCCATCAGCTATTTTTTGTTATATACCTTTGCTTTTTAAATACACAAACCCACTTTAACGGACTGAAAATTGACGACGGATTTTCCGCATTAATAAGAATAGCCAAGGCCAGAGAATACCATTGACCACCCCATTCCAGAATACTTCTGGATGAAAGAGTGTCTTGAGTAACAGGGTATGGATCAGAAAAACGCAGAGGTTCATCAATGTCGAAAGTCCGACCACAACCAGAGCTTGCTGCCAAAGCGCCATATTGCGGATAAGCTGGAATTTGAATGCGACCAGAAAACTGATAATGCTAAATGCCAGAGCATATGCTCCCAAAATACTTCCGTGCAACAGATCAGTAATAATCCCCAAGACAAAGCCAGTACCAACGCTGACACGATGGGGAAGCGCAAGCAACCAATAAACTAAACACAGCATCAGTAAGGTTGGCCGAAACATAAAAAACTGCTCCGGCCACGGCATAATTTGTAGCACTATTGCAATCAGGAAAGATAACCAAATAACCCAGAGTCCTTGGCTATGGTATTGACTCATTGACGATTTCCTGTAGCTGGTAATGTCGGTTTTTCCGCTGACACTTCTGCCGATTTTGGTGCCAGCAACTGCGGCGACTCATTTGATGGATTTGGCAACACTTGCGGTAACATCTGCATCAAACGCTCATTGGCAGCGCGGTATACTTCCGAAGGTGGCAATGGTTCAGAGGGATCGTTATCAACTCCCCACAATAGGAGTAAATAGCGCAAGCGCCGCAGTTCAGCCAATGGACGGGCACGAATTACCGCATGAGCCCGCTGGTTATCAATTTTGACAGAAGAGACTACAGCCACAGGATAACCTTCAGGAAAACGCCCTCCCAACCCCGATGTCACCAATACATCACCTACGCGAATGTCTGTATCACTTGGTAAAGGTTCCAGCAGGAGATCATCCGTACACCCTGCTCCACCCGCGATAACACGAGTGTCATTACGCAGTACCTGCACAGGAATTGCATGAGAGGGATCGCAAATCAACAATATCCGGCTGCTCAACTGGCTCACGGCAGTTACTTGACCCACGACACCTCGATCACTGATAACCGGCTGCCCTTCGTACACGCCATCCTTCGCCCCTTTATCAATGACAATTTGATCGCGGTATGGGTCCATCCCCCCGGAAATCACCTGCGATACCATCATATGTTCATCATGACGCAGCGGCGATCCCAGCAATTCACGTAAACGGGAATTTTCTTGTTTCAGTTGCCCCAACAGCAGCAATTTGCTGTCCTGTAAACGCAATTCATTACGCAGGGTTCTATTTTCCAGCTCCAGATGATTGCGGCTAACAAAAGATTCTGAGATGCTGTCCAAAAACTGACGCGGCCCGTTGGCAAGAAAATAAAAAGGACTCACAGCCGTATCCATGTAGCTACGGACTTTATTGAAAATACCAAGGCGACTGTCTACCACCATCAAAATAATGGCAATAATGATAGCAAAAAAGAGTCGTAGTTGCAGAGAAGGCCCTCTGCTAAAAATCGGCTTCATAAATGGCGTATTGTCGAGCTGTGTTGTCTCATAAATGATAAAACTCCGGCACAATCAGCAAGGAGGCCCCAATAAAACACGTCCACCTCCCAGCTCGCAGAATGACTTTTAGTCTTCGCTGAACAGATCGCCACCATGCATGTCGATCATCTCCAGTGCCTTGCCACCACCACGGGCAACACAGGTCAGTGGATCTTCAGCAACAATGACAGGAATACCGGTTTCTTCCATCAGCAGACGATCAAGATTACGCAGCAAAGCACCACCGCCAGTCAACACCATGCCTCGTTCAGAAATATCGGAGGCCAATTCTGGTGGGCACTGTTCCAGAGCGACCATCACTGCACTCACAATACCCGTTAATGGTTCTTGCAGAGCTTCAAGAATTTCATTGGAATTCAAAGTAAAGCTGCGCGGTACACCTTCGGCCAGGTTACGACCACGCACTTCGATTTCACGTACTTCATCCGTTGGATAGGCAGAACCAATTTCATGTTTGATGCGCTCTGCCGTTGCTTCCCCAATCAGGGAACCATAATTGCGGCGAACATAGTTAATGATGGCTTCATCAAAACGGTCACCACCAATACGTACAGAAGAAGAATAAACAACCCCATTAAGGGAAATAACAGCAACTTCAGTGGTTCCCCCACCAATATCAACGACCATTGAACCCGTTGCTTCGGAAACCGGCAAACCAGCACCGATAGCAGCCGCCATAGGTTCTTCAATTAAAAATACCTCCCGCGCTCCTGCACTTTGGGCGGATTCACGGATAGCACGACGCTCAACTTGCGTCGCACCCACAGGCACACAAACCAACACGCGCGGACTTGGACGCATGAAACTGTTATTGTGAACCTGCTTGATAAAATGCTGTAGCATCTTTTCGGTAACATAAAAATCAGCAATGACCCCATCCTTCATGGGACGGATAGCGGCAATATTACCCGGAGTACGTCCCAGCATCTGTTTTGCTTCCAGCCCTACTGCTGCAACGCTTTTTGGTGAACCGGCTCTGTCCTGGCGAATAGCAACAACAGAAGGTTGATCCAATACTATTCCTTGGCCTTTGACATAAATAAGGGTATTGGCAGTACCCAAGTCAATGGACAAATCGTTGGAAAACATGCCACGAAATTTCTTTAACATAACGAAAGGATAATCCTGCAAGCTGGGGACGGAGATTGTCCGTCTACTCTACCAACCACATGAAGCAGCGACAAGGCGCATAATTAACTACTTTTACTACTTCAATAAAAGTGGCCACGTTATTCACATCAGAAATACGATATTCTACGTTACTTTTCTCTAACGGAGCAGAAAAAAACTGCATAAAAATGGGTTAATTCAGCGAATACACCAAAAAACAACATGACAAAGAAAGTCCCAAGATGAAATAGTTCATTAATTATAAAAACAATAGATGAATTTGGTGAAATATCACAACATTGTTGCCCTCCCATTTCAGTACATCAGGTTTTATCTATATAGGTTTTATCTATATTGTAGTAACGCAAAATTGTAATGATGCAAAATTGTGGTAATACCAGAATCGTGGTAATGCTAAACAGGTAATAATGTCAGATAGATACCTATCAAGAGAGGATAATCATGAAAGCTTTATTACTGGAACAACACGAAACATTATCTGCATCTATTCAAGATATTGATGTATCTCAATTACCATCGGGTAATGTGGTCGTTGATATCCATTGGTCAACACTCAATTACAAAGATGCCCTTGCCATCACCGGCAAAGGGAAAATTATCCGCCAATTTCCGATGGTGCCAGGGATCGATTTTTCTGGTGTTGTCCATCATTCCGAAGATCCCCGTTTTCACGTCGGACAACATGTTTTGCTGACTGGCTGGGGTGTGGGAGAAACGCACTGGGGTGGGCTGGCAGAACAAGCGAGAGTCTCTGGTGAATGGCTAACACCCTTACCGCACGCATTAAGTATCCGACAAGCAATGATCATCGGCACAGCGGGTTTTACTGCCATGTTATGTGTCATGGCGTTAGAACAAGGGGGCATCACACCAGAAAGCGGAGAAATCGCCGTGACGGGAGCCAGTGGTGGTGTTGGCAGTACGGCGATCACCTTACTGTCACAACTGGGTTATTCCGTCACTGCAATTAGCAGCAAACCCGACAGTCAAGATTACCTGATCTCGCTGGGAGCGAAAGCGGTATTGCCCGCCAGTGACTTCAACCAGCCATCACGTCCATTAGAAAAACAGCGCTGGGCCGGTGTGATAGACACCGTTGGTGGCACAGTATTGGCTACCTTGCTGGCACAAATGCGTTACAACGGTACAGTAGCCGCCTGTGGCATGGCAAGTGACAGTCAACTACTCACCAGCGTAATGCCGTTTATTCTGCGTAATGTTCGTTTACAGGGTGTGGAATCTGTCACTGTTCCTGCTTTGAAACGTCCTGCCATTTGGCAGCGTTTGCAAGCGCTACTACCAGATTCCTTTTATCAGCAAGCAGCTAATGAAATTACATTAGACCAGGTGCTCGAACACGCCAATAAGTTGATAAACAATCAAATTACGGGCAGAACGGTCGTGAAAGTGCGCTGATAAGACCAGTATTTAGCTGCTAAATGCCACGATATGTTTATAATGTCGGGCTTTATCGTCAAATTTACAATTCTAGCTATCAGAAAGAGATGACAAACCGTTGACATCGAGTTATCTTGGTCGATTGTTGACAGATTGCCGGAGATACCCGCACAATGGCAGACAAGTTTCGCATTTTACTCTTGAATGGCCCTAACCTGAACCTGTTGGGAACACGAGAGCCAGAGACCTACGGCAAGTTAACGCTTGATGACATCGTTAACAAACTGTCACAAGAAGCTCAGCAATCGGGGGCTGAATTATCCCATCTGCAATCCAACGCAGAATCTGAACTGATTGAGAGAATTCATTCTGCACGGGGCAATACAGATTTTATTTTAATCAACCCTGCGGCATACACGCATACCAGCGTGGCATTGCGCGACGCACTTCTGGCGGTAGGTATCCCATTTATTGAGATTCACCTTTCCAACGTGCATGCCCGCGAACCATTCCGCCATCACTCATATCTTTCAGATATTGCAGTCGGCGTCATCTGCGGATTGGGGGCGAATGGTTATAGTTTCGCATTACAGGCAGCGGTCAACCGCTTGTCAACATCCAACTAATTGACTTAAAAGTACGGAACCACACTCATGGATATTCGTAAGATAAAAAAATTGATCGAGCTGGTTGAAGAATCTGGCATTTCTGAACTGGAAATTTCTGAAGGTGAGGAGTCAGTACGCATCAGCCGGGCAACAACAGCCACGACAATACCTGTGACTCAGCAATATATTTCTGCTCCTTTTCAACAGCCAGTACAGGCCGCTGCACCAGTAGCAGCGCCAGTCGCCGCTGACAAACCTGCTGAAATCAGCGGTCACACGGTTCGCTCTCCGATGGTTGGTACGTTCTACCGTTCCCCAAGCCCAGATGCGAAACCTTTCATTGAAGTCGGCCAACATGTTAATCAGGGTGAAACCCTGTGCATCGTTGAAGCGATGAAAATGATGAACCAGATCGAAGCTGACAAAACTGGCGTAGTGAAAGCGATTTTGGTTCAAGACGGTCAACCTGTTGAATTCGACGAGCCACTGGTCGTCATCGAATAACGAGGCGCACCCCATGCTTGAAAAAATTGTCATTGCTAACCGCGGTGAAATTGCACTGCGTATCCTGAGAGCCTGTAAGGAACTAGGGATCAAAACCGTAGCTGTGCACTCTGCGGCAGATCGTGACCTGAAGCACGTCCTGCTGGCGGATGAAACCGTCTGCATCGGTCCGGCCGCCTCAGCAAAAAGTTACCTGAATATTCCTGCCATTATCTCTGCGGCGGAAATCACTTGCGCACAGGCAATCCATCCGGGTTATGGCTTCCTGTCTGAAAACGCCGACTTTGCCGAGCAGGTCGAGCGTTCTGGCTTTATTTTCATTGGCCCGAAAGCGGACACCATCCGTTTGATGGGGGATAAGGTTTCCGCTATCAACGCCATGAAAAAAGCGGGCGTACCTTGCGTTCCTGGCTCTGATGGCCCATTGGGTGACGATGCCGAGAAAAACAAAACCATTGCAAATCGCATCGGTTATCCGGTGATCATCAAGGCATCGGGTGGTGGTGGCGGTCGTGGTATGCGCGTCGTACGCAGCGACAAAGATCTGGAACAATCCATCGCCATGACCCGTGCAGAAGCCAAGGCAGCTTTCAACAACGACATGGTATATATGGAGAAATTCCTTGAAAACCCACGTCACGTTGAAATTCAGGTCTTAGCTGATGGTCAGGGCAATGCGCTCTATCTGGCTGAACGTGACTGCTCCATGCAGCGCCGCCACCAGAAAGTGGTGGAAGAAGCGCCAGCTCCCGGTATTCCACCAGAACTGCGCCGCAGCATTGGTGAACGTTGTGCCAATGCCTGTATCGAAATAGGCTATCGCGGAGCGGGTACATTTGAGTTCCTGTACGAAAACGGCGAATTCTACTTTATTGAAATGAATACCCGTATTCAGGTTGAACATCCAGTGACTGAAATGATCACTGGCGTTGACTTGATTAAGGAACAGCTGCGTATCGCCTCTGGTTTGCCACTGTCCATCAAACAAGAAGATGTCGAAATCAAAGGTCATGCGATCGAATGCCGTATCAATGCAGAAGATCCGAAAACCTTCCTGCCAAGTCCGGGCAAGATCACCCATTTCCACTCACCAGGTGGATTTGGTGTGCGTTGGGAATCCCACATCTATGCGGGATATACCGTACCGCCTTACTATGACTCCATGATCGGTAAGCTGATCACTTACGGCGAAACCCGTGAAGAGGCAATTGCACGTATGAAGAACGCACTGGCCGAATTGATCATTGATGGCATCAAGACCAATATCGATCTACAACTGGCAATTATGAATGACGAGAACTTCCAGAAAGGCGGAACCAATATCCACTATCTGGAAAAGAAATTGGGCTTACATGATAAGTAAGGTTTCTTTGACGCTTATTTAGCGTTTGTTGCTTTGAATAAAATCCCATCTTTTATAGGTGGGATTTTTTATAGTTCCATGTAAATTACCCGGAGAACAGATGGACGGACGATTTGTTCAATCCCACAAAGAAGCACGTTGGGCAGTATTCCTGACGCTAGCTTATCTTGTTGGTTGGCTACTGTGTGCGTATTTACCCAGTGATGCCATTGGCTTAACTGGACTACCTCGCTGGTTTGAACTGGCTTGCCTGCTGCTACCTGCCTTATTTATCATCCTTTGCTACTTGATGGTGAAATTTATATTCAAAGATATTCCACTGGAGGATAGTGATGCAAAGTGAAGTCATTCTGCCTCTCGTGGGATATCTGGCATTAGTGTTCATACTCTCAATCTATGCTTATCGCCGCCGACAAACAGGTGAATTCCTCAGTGAGTATTTTCTTGGCAACCGCTCAATGGGGGGATTTGTACTGGCAATGACCATTACCGCAACCTATATCAGTGCCAGTTCCTTTATTGGTGGCCCTGGCGCCGCTTATAAGTATGGTATCGGTTGGGTGTTATTATCACTGATCCAATTGCCCGCGATATGGCTCTCGCTTAGCGTACTGGGGAAAAAATTTGCTATCCTAGCCCGCCGTTACAATGCAGTCACCCTCAATGACATGCTATATGCACGCTATCAGAGCCGCTTTCTGGTCTGGTTTGCCAGTATAAGCTTGCTGGTCGCCTTTATCGGGGCCATGACAGTACAATTCATTGGCGGTGCTCGTTTACTGGAAACAGCCGCCGGTATCCCTTACGATACGGGATTATTGATTTTTGGCGTTTCCATTGCCCTCTACACCGCATTTGGCGGTTTTAGGGCCAGTGTCCTCAATGATGCCTTACAAGGATTGGTGATGCTGCTGGGAACGGCGTTATTACTGGCAGGCATTATCTATAAAGCTGGCGGATTATCAGCAGCAGTGACGACACTGCGCACTATTGACCCAAACCTGGTTTCTCCTTATGGCGTCGATAATATCCTCACAGGGCCATTTATGGCGTCTTTCTGGGTACTGGTTTGCTTTGGTGTCGTTGGGCTGCCACACACCGCAGTGCGCTGTATCTCTTATAAAGACAGTAAGGCCGTTCACCGTGGTATTGTGCTTGGCACGATCGTGATGGCATTCCTGATGTTCGGTATGCACCTTGCCGGTGCCCTTGGCCGAGCCATCATTCCTGATCTGACGATCCCCGATCAAGTGATCCCAACCTTAATGATCACGGTACTGCCTCCTGTTGCTGCCGGCATTTTTCTGGCTGCACCAATGGCTGCGATTATGTCCACCATCAATGCCCAACTGCTACAATCTTCGGCCACTATCGTCAAAGATCTCTATTTAAACCTGTTTCCACACCAGATCAGCCAGGAGAAAAAACTGTCACGCATCTCCAGTTATTCCACTCTATTTCTAGGGGCATTACTGCTGCTGGCAGCCTGGCGCCCACCAGAGATGATTATCTGGCTGAACTTGCTGGCATTTGGTGGACTGCAAGCCGTTTTCCTCTGGCCACTGGTTCTGGGATTATATTGGGAAAAAGCCAATGCCCAAGGAGCGATCAGCTCAATGCTGACAGGGGCAGCAAGTTATACTTTGCTGGCAACTTTCAACATTCAGCTTCTTGGTTTTCATCCTATCGTGCCATCGCTATTACTGAGTTTACTGGCATTTTGGATAGGAAATAAATTCGGCGTGGCTTGCTCTAAACGATTACATTTCACACAATAACGTGATTTACAAAACGAGAATTTTTTATGCCTTGGATACAATTAAGATTAAACACCACGGGACAACAAGCGGAAGCGTTAGGCGATGAGCTTATGGAAAGTGGCGCAGTATCAGTCACCTTTCAGGATAGCCATGATACGCCTATTTTTGAGCCTCTGCCGGGCGAGACGCGTTTATGGGGTGATACCGATGTTATCGGCCTGTATGACGCTGAAATGGATATGAAAGCGGTTGTTAGCCAATTGGAACAACTTCCACAACTAGGCAAAGGTTTTATTCACAAAATTGAACAACTGGAAGATAAAGATTGGGAGCGAGAATGGATGGATAACTTCCACCCTATGCGCTTCGGTAAACGTCTGTGGATCTGCCCTAGCTGGCGCGAAGTGCCCGAACCAGACGCCGTTAATGTTATGCTTGACCCTGGTCTGGCCTTCGGGACAGGTACTCACCCAACTACCTCCCTTTGCCTGCAATGGCTGGATGGCCTTGACCTGACAGGTAAAACCGTAATCGATTTTGGTTGTGGCTCAGGCATATTGGCTATCGCAGCCCTGAAACTAGGCGCGAAACACGCCATCGGTATTGATATTGACCCACAAGCTATTCAAGCCAGCCGGGATAACGCCGAACGCAACGGTGTATCTGACCAATTAACCCTCTACCTGTCTAAAGATCAACCTAAAGACTTCGAATGCGATATCGTGATTGCCAATATTCTGGCGGGTCCTCTGCGCGAACTTGCCCCTGTCATCGGCTCACTGCCTAAATCTGGTGGATTATTGGGCTTGTCCGGTGTTCTGGCCAGTCAGGCTGAAGGGGTAGCCCAAGCCTATGACAATGAATTCATTATCGATCCAATAGCTGAACAAGAAGAATGGTGTCGCATCACAGGGATTAAAAAATAATCAACCAATGCCTATTGAAAAGCGAGATTATCCACTAAAATGATCACCCAGGAGGTCAATTAGTGGTAATCCGCTCTCTTTATGATTAGAAATATCAGTAATAACAAATTTCAGCAATAACATGTAACCATCTGTTATTTAACAGTAATTAACCAAATTTAAAAAAATCAACTGGAAAAAATCCGTTATAAATGTCGATTCGCTCAAAGTTTGGCCTTTCATATCTTGTGAAAAATGCGTAATATACGCGCCCTTAGTCACAGTTGACCACTCTTTCTTCGTCTATGCGTATCGGACAATACCAGTTGAAAAACTGTCTTATTGCAGCCCCTATGGCAGGCATAACAGATCGCCCATTTCGATCTCTTTGCTACCAGATGGGAGCAGGAATGACAGTCTCAGAAATGCTTTCTTCCAATCCCCAGGTTTGGAAGACGGATAAATCTCGGCTGCGTATGGTTCATAGCGATGAACCCGGAGTGCGTTCTGTACAAATAGCCGGCAGTGATCCCGATGAAATGGCGGCGGCAGCGAAAATTAACGTCGCTAATGGCGCTCAGATCATCGATATCAATATGGGGTGCCCAGCTAAGAAGGTGAATCGTAAGCTGGCAGGCTCTGCATTACTGCGTTATCCAGAACTGGTTGAAAAAATCCTTTCTGCGGTAGTCAATGCAGTTGATGTGCCTGTCACTTTGAAGATCCGCACAGGATGGTCACCGGAAGAACGTAACTGTGTAGAAATTGCCCAATTGGCCGAACGTTGTGGTATTCAGGCTCTTACGATACATGGCAGGACACGAGCTTGCCTGTTTAATGGTGAGGCCGAGTACGACAATATTCGGACAGTTAAGCAGACTGTTGCCATTCCAATTATTGCCAATGGCGACATTACTGACCCGCTAAAAGCCAGAGCAGTGCTTGAATACACCGGGGCTGATGCCCTGATGATAGGCCGTGCTGCTCAGGGAAGACCCTGGATCTTTCGGGAAATCCAGCATTATCTGGAAACAGGAGAATTGCTGCCACCGATGCCTCTTGGCGAAGTGCAGTGCTTCATGAGCGAGCATGTACGAGAACTGCATGATTTTTACGGTCAAGGCAAAGGAGTTCGTATTGCACGCAAGCATGTATCTTGGTATCTCAAGGAACATGCCCCTGATGACCAGTTTCGGCGCACATTCAACGCCATAGAGGATGCCAGCGAACAGCTGGAGGCGTTGAAGGCATACTTCGAAAATTTTTGCGTAAATAAAGAAAAGAGCTGACAGAACTATGTTCGAACAACGCGTAAATTCTGATGTACTAACCGTTGCTACTGTAAATTCACAAGATCAGGTAACTCAAAAACCTCTGCGTGATTCAGTTAAACAAGCACTGAAGAACTATTTTGCTCAACTGAACGGTCAAGATGTTAATGACCTGTATGAGCTGGTACTGGCTGAAGTAGAACAGCCACTGTTGGACATGGTGATGCAATACACCCGTGGCAACCAGACTCGCGCAGCGCTGATGATGGGAATCAACCGTGGTACTCTGCGTAAGAAACTGAAAAAATACGGCATGAACTGATCCTAGTCTTAGATCATGTTGTTATAAAAGCACTTTCTCTTTTAGGGGAAGTGCTTTTTTTGTTTTTGTTTATACAAATGTTTATACATGGTTCACTGAACGAATCTATAAGCGCTGTATAAGATGAGAACATCAATAATGTTGATATGAAGCGCTATTGGTGAAACTCGTTGCTAGTGATTAGGTCAGTACATTTGACTCGGGCAACCTTGTGAAGAAATTTCGATGGGTTTCGTCAAAAGTTATTGGAGTGTCAGAAGAGAATGTTATTACAGTGAGAAGATACCCCGTTACAGCTATCTTCCCGATGACTTTCAAATGGAACTGATTATTTTTATGATTTATCCCGAACCTTGCGCTCAATAAGCTGCCCGTACATATCAAAATACCGACTAGGCCAGATTTCAGAGGGATGTATTTCGAGATAGTTAGCAATTATCCATTCGCCTTTAGGCCACGGTCTGCTGAGCGTATTTGCTAGTGTAGATGAACTGAGGCCAGATTCACGAGAAACAGCCGCTAAGGTTGTACCGCGTTTACGTAATGCAGCGATGATATCAGCTTGATGCCAGTCGTTTTTGGTATTGAACATTCCTGCTATCCCTTCCATTAATTAATATTGATGGTGGCGATTCAAGACAGGGTTCGCAGTACCGGGAGTCATCGTCCGGCGAGACCGAAGCCTCCCCTGTCTGAACCGCCATTGAAAGGACGATAGCAGACACACTGGTAGAAAATTCCTACCAGTGGATGACTCTTTACAAGGCTGCGAAACCTTGACCATCGGATTTTGCCAATGGCGGGGCTACTTTAACTGATTGGTTTATCGGACTCAATAAGCGAATCAGTATAAACACTTAACTTTTTGCGTTATGTTCTGTCCGGATGAGATCTGATACCCTTGCTACTCTGGATTCAAGCAAATATGACAGTCAGCTCAGTGCCATTATGAGAAATTGTGATGAAACTTGTAGAGAAGTGAATGAGAAAAAAGCAACCCTATTACTTTTTCATATCCAAATATTTATTTAATGTAGAATTACATAACCAAGTTAGGTTAGGAGATTGTTTTATTACAATTTCGCTGTCACTACAAAAATACATATGTTACCAACGTTAAAGGCATGGAGGCCGTGTGCCAGTATCAGAGAAGTTAAAAAAAGTGATTTGGTCTAAAGCTGCAGGTAAGTGCTCTATTTGCAGAGAAGACTTATTGCTAAATGATGAAGCCAAAGAACTGACCCATTTAGTTGGCGAAGTTGCACATATAGTTGCAGAAAAAAAAGACGGCCCACGAGGAATATCCGATCTTACCCTATCAGCAAGAAATTCTGAAAGAAACTTGCTTCTGCTCTGTCTTATGCATCACAAGGTAATTGATGATAACCCAAGTTCTTACCCTGTTGATAGATTACTAGAAATAAAAAAATCACATGAAAATTGGATTTCTGAAAATCTGGCCAGTAATCCTGTATGGGATACCAAGCTCCACCAGATGTATTACATAAACGTACCACGACTTTCTTTGTTATGTTCTAGATATGGGTATTCGCTAGATCTTTCGCGCTATGGCCGAATTAAAGCATTACATGAGTTAGGCTGGGAGCTAAATGGCCTAATGGGTGGCTTTAGTAAACTTTTAAGCATGGTGGAATTAAAAGCTGTGCCAATTGAGACTGCACTCACGCAGCCTTCCCTTATAAAAGGAATGTACATAAGTTTTGACCGCCGTTTCAGGACAAAAAACATACACATGCCCAACTGCTTATCCGATTACACAACAATATTTAAAAGCGACTTGAAAAAAGATCCCCATATTTACACTAAGATTGGAGACTACAAAGTGGTTGCTTTTATTGATAAGCGTTGGGTGACTACTAGCACTGCATTCTGCCAGTTTCGCCCTAGCTCTGGCCAAAATGATTTTGCAGGCATTGCATTCGTTAATAGCGTAGATATAACAGCAAAGATAGTAAATATTACTCCATATGTGGTTGGCATGCCGAGCAACGAATTTATCGAAGCTTTCTATGCAAGACTCTAACAAAGAGTAGCTAGAGACAAGTATTCGATTCGCTCTAATTCTCACAAAGCACGAGTTAAAGCCCACCTATCTCTCAGTAAGACTGCCATAAATAAACATCCCCGCCACAATCAGCGGGGTATTAATATGAAATCATCCGCTTCGCATCGTTCAGCTTAATTTTATGCGTCGCAAGCGACGGGTAATTAAACCCTCGAGATTAAATCTCCCTCATTATAGGAGATTGGTTATAATTATCTCACAGTGGAACAAAGACCGCATCATCGGCTAAAGAGGAATATAAATTGATTCCTTATGCCAATTTAGACGGTACGTGGGCAGCTATATACAAAACAATAGAGCAACTGCTGTTTGATAGAGAAAAAATGTAACAAGTAGCCGCGAAGAGTGTATTACGTTGTGTTTAATGAAGTCCCTAAGATAGACGTAAATGTCTGCTCCTCGCTCAAGCTGACTGTCAGATTTAGTCGCTCTTTTCTACAGAACACGCGGTCAGATAAAGTAGCGACTAACCCCAAAAAGGTGTGTGATATCTAACCTTCTGAACATTTGATTTCATTAATTCCTATACTGCTCAGGAATTAAAAAATCAATTAGTTATCTAAACCCCATCAAAGATATCCAGTCTTTGCTGCTGTTCTTCATTTAATATAAACGCAAAGTCTTCATGCTCATTCTGCCATGTACCAAAGCTCATCAGAAACGCAATAGCAGGGTCGATTTTATTCGCTGATTTCTTCTTATTCGGTTTGATATTAGCGTTCGCGTCGGTTGCCATCACCACATTGGACATTGCCCATGCCAGCACCGGATCGCCGTTGTGACGAATAACTTTACGGTTAACGAACACTTCGGCAGATTTAGCCACAGGGCTAAAGCGCATATAAGTTTGCGGGAACGGCTCAACATCCAGCCCCGCGCCCTGCAATTGGGTGCGTAGGTGCGTGGCGTTCCATGTGTCAAAGCCCACCAGCCTGATATCAAAGTGCTGGCTGTCTTTGAGAATATCATCACGGATACGGTCATAATCAATGCAGTCGCCTTGCGTGGTGCATATCCAGCCTGCTTGCGCCCATTGACGATAAACAGCCCGATTCTTATTGGCCGGATTCTGCAACTGGGCTTCGGGTAGGTAATGACGAGTCAGTAATAACAGTTCATTATCCACAGGAAAGGTGTAACACACACTGGTGATATCGCCCGTTGACGATAAATCCAGTCCGGCGTAGCACTCCAGTCCTTTCAGGTCGCTTTCATTATAATCAGTCTGACAGGCTTTCCAAGCGCCCTCACCCATCCACGGCGTTTCCCCCTGACACCAGATATTAAAGCGCTTGGTTAACATCTCTGTCCATTGCGAGGGTATGCCACGGGCTTTTTGGATGGTGTCATGCAATGAGGCAGTGTCTACGGAAATATTCAGATTGGGATTGGCCTTCACCCAAAGCCGCTCATCATCAATCTCGTTCTCGTCGTCCAGCTCGTAGATCAGGGCAAACAGGGATTCATTTTGTTCTTCGTCATCCAATATCTGACAGCAATAATCATAGTGCTGTTTACAGGCTGAGATAACGTTACTGCCTGCTGTCGTAATGGCAAACAGAATGCCTTCGGGGCGTGCGCCCATGCCTAATTCAAGGGCAGAGTACACCGCGTTATCGGGGTGCAAATGGTACTCATCGACAATGGCAAGGCTGGGGTTTGTCCCTTCAATGGTGGCGGCTTTGGCTGCCAGTGGCTTTAACAGGCTATTGGTTTTCTGGTAGGTCACTTTATGTTGCTGGATAGATAGCCGCTTTTTCAGCGGCTTTGATAACAAACTCATCTGGCGGGCATCATCAAACACGATACGCGCCTGATCACGGCTCACGGCGGCAGTGTAAATATCCTGCTGGCCTGACTCCATCACTAAGAACCAATTCGCCAATATCGCGGCAACGGTGGATTTCGCATTTTTACGTGGCACCTGAATATAAGCGCTGCGGTACTTCCTGCGGCCAGTAGCCTTTACCTTGAAGCCGAACAGGTTAGCAAAAGCGAATTGCTGCCACGGCTCAAGGATTATCGGTTTACCGCGTAAATGGCCTTTGACATGTGGACAGAGACGGGAGAAGGCAATAAAACGCGCCACAACCTCAGAATCAAACGTATAAAGCGGGTGATTCAGGTCGTTATAGTAGCGTTTCACTGCTTGTTTTAGTCGGTTACAGGCCAAAATTTTACCGTTTTGGATATCAAAAGCATACTGCTCCCATGCATTCATAAGCGGTCTAACTCGTCTTCTTCCTCCGTTTCTATCGGATTTTTACGCCGTGAAACCGGATCAAAGCCAAGCAACGACGACATTTTTATCATGATTTTTTCGGCATCAGCCTTGGCGCTCAATGAGGGATTACGGCTTTCACTGCCCTGACTGTTGACGATGCTAAATCCCCTAATATCAAGGTCTGCCACGGCTTTTCGGTAAATGGCATAGTTCACGCAGTAGAGTTCTAAATTGTTCCAGTCAGCGGCATTCAGGTCTTCCCGCTCACTTAAAATTTTACCTTTGGCCTTCCATTGACTGCCGGCGATATCATTTAAATAAGTGGGCGGTTTGGGTGCTCTTGCCATAATGTTCTCTGTTCCTTGTGATTTATTTTCAAAAAAATTGCCGTGCGTAAAAATTAGAGGAGGGGGTCGGTTCCGCTGAGAAGCGCGTTTGTCATTTTTGATACCCCCACCCACTATTTCATTTGTTATTATTCTGCGACTAACCAACTGCGACGCTTTGCCGCTTCTGCTGCCCGTTCCTGATAGATACCCTGTTTGCGCTTCGCTTTGGTGATAGGATCTGTCTGGACGGTCTTGCGGTTGTGGCAGGGCTGGCATAACGATTGATGGTTGGATGCAGGCCAGAACAACACATCAGCTTCACCCTGTATCGGGACAATGTGATCCACAATCGTTGCAGAGGCATAGATATCTTGCTGTAGGCAGTGGACACATAACGGATTCGCTTTCAGATATTGCAGCCGGTAGCGTCCCCATCGGTTACTGTAGCCTCGTTGGGTTCGGGTTCCCCGTTGTTTGTCCTGCTGCCGTCTGGCTTCCCGTTGGTGTTGTTCACAGCGGCCTGACTTCACACGCTCACGGCAATTAGGATAGCTACAGCGCTTTAAAGGTTGCCACGGCATCAGTAAACTCCCACATCACGATAGACAGACCACAATGATTTAATGGTGAAAGGCACCTCTTTAAGATCGGCATCCGTTGCCATCTCCCGATTCTCATACAGCAAACCGATATAAAGCAGACAGCCCACCTTAATAGCAGGGGTAAAAGCCAACCCGTTATCAAACCGTTTGCCGATATGTTGCTGGCTAACTTCCAGCGCGGCTTCGGCATAGCCCATTAACAAGATATCATCAAGCGTGTCGCTTTCATCCAGCCGGCAATGCTGTTTGATTTCATTTAAAGGGATTTCAGCCATTAGAAAACACCGCCTTTACAAAGCAACTCTAAGCGGGTGTGTTTCGCATCAGGGATAACCGCCACAATGTCAAAAGCGGTTCCTCTGGTGTTAGCCCCGTCATAGAGAATAATATTAGCGGTGGTCACGTCATCACGGTGACGCATCCAGATACGCACAGTGGCCTCAGAGAACACGGCACCGGATGCCAAACGCTCACGCCCGCTAATCTCCCTCACTTCTGCCCAGACGGTGGCGGCATCCACCCACTTGTCAATAACCTGCCCTGACGGGGCGCGTGACTGCTCGGATTTCTGGATAGTCACCCGATGCCTCAATCTGCCTGCCCTCATTTCTTACCCTCCGGTTGTTTCTTGATTTCTACCGTTTGCTTCCATGCCTGACTAAATTCATCTCCACCTTTACGGGGAGAGAGTCCCTCACGTTCACGGGCTTCATTCGGGCACATGACCCCCGACTTAATCGCTGTCTCATAGCTCTGGAAGCGTTCTTTCGGATTGGCTCGCAGCAGGTCGGCGGTATCAAATTCGACTTGGTAGCGGATGCCGCTTTTTGGTGACGCCACCAGCAAAGCCGATTTGATTTGTTGCTCAAAGTTGGCAAGCCACGGGCGCATGGTCATGGTCAGAAAGGCGCGGGACGCTTCGCTAAAGTTACTGTAGGTACTGTTCGAATACTCTTGCAGAAAGATCGGGCTGACGTTGAACATACGGGCGATATCGTCAATCGTGAAGCGACGGGAAGCCAACCACTCGGCATCTTGGTTACTCATGCCTAATTGCTGGTAGTCCATCCCGCCTTCAAGGATAGGTGTTTTGCCTGCATTACGTGCGCCTTTATAACGTTCGAGCGCTTCCAGTGCCTTAGCGCCCTTGGCGCCATCCAGCCAGTCAGCGGATTTAATTACCCCTGCCGCCATCATGCCGTCTTTCATGATGCTGGTGCCGTGGCGTTGTTGTGCCAGTCCCAGACCTAAAGTTTCACGGCAGATGGTGACAGGCGAGCGTCCAAGAAAGCCGTCTTCGGTGGCATAGCGTAAATGCAGGATTTCTTCCTGTAGGCAAGTTTTCACCTTGCCGCTATAAGGTTCGGTGATGGTGTAGGCGAACCGATGATCGGATAACCGTTGCGGTACAACCGCCGACGGCGAATAAGGGTGTAGAGATTGCGGCTGACCGTCCCGTCCCCAGACGATTACCGCATAAGCATTACCATTGAGTAAGCAATGACGCATCAGGGTTCGCTTAAACTGAAACGGGGTCTGGCAGTCATTCGGGCACTCATTCAGCAAATAATCTACGGGGTGATCACTGAGCCATTCGCGGGATTCTTTGCCGTTCTGGTGCTGAACCCGATACAGGTAACAAGGCATAGTCGCCACCGCCTCACTGATCACCGTAACGGCATTCATTACCGCAGGTAAGCCCTCCGCCGTAGACGGTGAAACATGCTCGCCCGATTTGGTGTTAGACGCGCCCGCCAGAAAAAGAAATTCATCCATGCTCATACTGCGGGTTTCCGTGTCTTTTCGCTTAAAAGGCCACATAATCACACCTCGGACAGTTGCAGCCAGTAATGACGCAAATCAGCATCACAGGGCTTAACCCCATTCGGCGAACGCTTGGCAATCTCCACCCCGCTTTCAGGGTAGGCGGGTAAGCTGGTGATAGTGATTTCCCGCAGTTCGGCCTCTAAAACGGTTCTCAGATACGGCTCTTGTCCAACATCCCACTGATCTTTCAGCGCCCTGAATCCAAAGGACATACCGGAAATATCACCCCGTTCAACCAAAGTCAGTACATCACGCCCCAACTGCGTATCAGGCGGGGTTAACTCGAAGCGTAATCCGGTGGCATCTTTGGTCAACTGCAACGTACCGGACGTGGTGCGGCCTAACAGGTTCATATGATCATGTTCATACAGTGCCCTGACATCAGCCCCCGAAGTTAAACTGGCGCTAAAAGCATTTGGGGCAAACTGTTCCACAAATTCATCCCATAAAACATGGGAGCGGCTGTTCCACTTAATCACATAGCCCACCAGCTTTTTATCAGCAGCAGACAGAGACGCGGTGCGAATTTCAAAATCGTTATTCATCCTATGGACTCCCAAAAAGGGACTTTCGCCCCTTTCGCTTATTTCGACGCGGTTTTAACTTCAAGGATCTTTATTGCGTTGGAGTTCACCAGACCGCCACCCAGATACTTATCGGTGTGTACCTTATAAAATCCCGGCTCAGTGATATTGTCAGGGCGGGTACGGATGCCCGTTTGATGGTCAACGATGAAGTAACCGCGTTTGAAGTCACCCAGACCGATCACCTCATCCGGCATAAATTCGAGGTAATGGACAGGCAAGCCCAACAACATATCGGGATCACCCGCTTGCAGACGCTCACGCCAGATATAATCGCCATTGCCATTTTTCAGCTTCTGTACTTGGGCGGCAGTATTGGAGTTCATCACCCATACAGAATTCTTGCGGTATTTATTCTTAAGCAGGAACTTAAGATCAATCAGGCTATCAGCCTCAAGCGTGGTAGCTTCCAGTTTTTGCAATGTGCCAAAATCACGCACCTTGTCGGCTTGGGTGTCACGGGGATAGGACAGGAAGCCTTTCGCTTTCTTGCTACCGTCACCACTCACGAGATCCGTTTCTTCGGTATCCACGAACGTATCGGCAATCTCTGAGGTCAGCCAGCCCAGAACATCTACATCGCTAAAATCGATAATCTCTTGGGTGGTCTTGGGATAAGCGTAAATAGGGAACAGCTTGATGCTCACTTCTTCCATCTTCGGTGTGGTTGTCTCGCCACGTGCCTTGCCTTCTTCGCCGTGTGCCACCGCCGCACCACCGACCGAAACTAATTGCTTATATTCGTTGCTGCGTGTGGTTTTAATCGTACAGATTTGGCGCATGACAGATTCATCAGCCAATTGCTGCATGATCTGCTTATTCAGTTCAGGGATAACGGTATAGCCGCCCTCTGACGGAACGCCCGTAGACAAAGTGCGGGTTTCTCCGGTCAGAATATAGTGACGCAATTCGTCATTACTGAGGTTCTTGCTGGTCGGCTGGGTTTTACCTGCCTGACTGCGTTCTTCGTCAGATAATGCCTCATAACGGGTAATTTCCGCACTGAGCGCATCAGACTGATTGCGCAGCTCGTCGAACTGTTTGGTTTCATCGGCAGTCAGAGAGCGCTTTTCGTTTTCGGCTTTGGTAAGCAGCGAGCGCATTTGGTTGGTTAAATCGGTTTTTTGCTGACGTAATTCGAGTAGTTTTTTCATGGTGTTTTTCAGAATAGTTATTTTTTCAGTAAATAACTTTTAACATCATGAAAATAATAAGGAAGAATTATGATTCTGTTGAGCAAGCATACAAATATAGAAATGGCGATGTAAATCGCCATTCTAATAATAAAAATCATTCTTTCACTTTTATTGTGTAGGTTTTATTAAATTTACCTACTTTTGTAAACATATTGCCATAAACACCACCAGATATTTTTATAGTTATTTCTCCAGCATGTATAGGCATTCCTTGAATTTGAATACGGCTATAGTCTTTTTCTGTTGCTGGCAGAACAGGGGTTGTATAATCGCTAGGATTCCATGTTAGACCTGAGTTTGAAGGTGTTATTTTGGCTGAAAAACCCATATCTATAACACCCGGTATGTTTATTATTTCATTATATGGAACTCCTACCTGAGCATCTTTTAAATAGTTTCCATTAGGATAAATGGAAACAGTTTGTCTTGTACAAGCAGAAACAAGTAAGATGGATATAATGAAAAAAATATTTCTCATTTTTATTTTATTGGTTTAAAAACCAACCCTCCAAATGTATGTTTTAAAAAATAATTTAAATTATTATTAGGTTTAACTCGCTCACTAATCCCTCCCCAAGTAAACATATTTAAATTAACTATTTCATTTTCACTATCTAGGTTTATTGACTTTCCTTTTGAGCTAACTTCACCTTCCCATACAATCCAATGATTTTTACCTGAAGTTTCACCAGCTGATCCGTTTAGCATTCCAACCGAGATTAAACTTACAACAATATACTCTTTTCTTATATAATCGTTTAAAGTTATTATGTCATTGATATTACTATGGGAAAAAATACTTATATTATCAAAAATTTTCTCATAACCTGCTTTCTCAAACCATTCGGTTAATTTCCCCCACATTGTAACTCCCGCTGTTTCAGCTTCAACTTGATTATAGCTAAAAATAGCATTTTCTGAGTCTCTTAAGCTCGCTAATGTTATCCAATCTAAACCTGAAATTGTTGGTGCTCCATTATTATAGAAAGAACCGCTAGGGTGGCGGCAACCATCACCCGGTTTAATTTCTAATCTACCTATTTTAGTCTTGCCATATTTCCATAGCTCACGGGCAGATTGCTCATAAATATCTGGCCTATCCTTCTGTAAGCAATAAAAAAATGCCGCTGGGCCACATAAACTAGCCCATCCTTGCCTTGGATAAGTTTTTTTTGCAATTCTATCCTGAATTTCCGATTCAATTTTACTTTTTTCAAATGGATCTTTTTCGTGACCAACTGGATATTCTTTTGCAATAAATACTCTTTCAGGGATAGTAATTTTTAATTCAATCGTATTATCGCCATCGCTGACGGGTTTTGTTTCAGCCGTACTTTCAAAATAGCAGGCATTTTCTCGTTTGTTATCCGAACAGGCTTTACCTGCTACAAATTCACCCAGCGTATACATTTTTTTAAAAGGGGCTTGCAATGCCTGAATCGTATTTGAACCGTGTTTACGGTAAAGCATAATTTGCATAATATAAATTACAGAAAGATCATCATCTGTTTCCTGAGTAATATGTTTTTGAGTTTCATAATTACTCTGCAATTGCGCTTTTTCAACATCCAGTAATATATGATGATTTCCTTCTGCATCTTGACGAAAAATAATTAAATCGTAAAACAATTTTTCAGCAGGTACATTCGATTTAATTTGAGTGTAAACGCTATAAGTTGGCATGGTATTAATCCTTTAAAATATGAAATTCAAGATTCTTTTTGTCATCAGTGAGATGCCATTGAGTATAACCTTGTTTATCAGTCTTGCCTTCCTTTACCTGACCATCCGGCAGGCAAACACGATACTTATGTTCGGCTAAAAGATTGCCGTTATCATCCGTAAAACGATAGCGGACGTGATGTTTAGAGGGTTTTGAGGATGTTTCTTCAACCAATGGCTGTTTAAGCGGCTTCACACTCGTGAACCCAGACAATAACGGCCTGCCTTCTTCACGCCCGGCTAATTGGGTAATACTGTAACCCGAAGTCCCCGCGGCAATATGGTTACATGATATCGATTTGTAATCGAGCATCACCACTTCATGGGGGATTGCACCGTTATCATTAATGGAATGGGGATAATTATAGGCAAGATCAACAATCGTTGCGCCTGTTAGTTTAATTTCGTAAAAGAGTTCCAGTTGTCCCATTGGGCTTGTCCGGTAGTGCATAAAGCGTGCTTCCAGCAATTCGTTTCCGTCGATTGCCATTGCTAACAGCGGTGAGGATTTATCAATGGGTTTGGTAAAGCTGACCGGGTGATGATGCGCATTCTGGTCGCGGCTCACTGAATGGCTGACACTCAGTACCTGTATTTCGTCTTCCCGGCCTGTCTGATAGCGATTTCCGATGGATTCGGGCGTTGAACATCCCGCTGAAATTAATCCCTGTTTCTTGCCTTTTAGTGATAAGTAGATAACGTGTGACATCTTGTCTCCTGTGATCTGACTTCCGATAAATATCGAATGAATGAAACAGGATACAACAGAATTGTTTATAGATTCTAGTGTGAGCAAAAATCCATCAATGAAATTGTGATTAACATCTATTATTAAACAAAATCAGACAATTACATCATTTAAATTTCAGGTAGTACCAAAAAATAAAACTGATGCACTGCGTATGCTTTCTCTGATTTGTCTGGCTTTTATTTACCTGCCAAAGGTAGTCCCCTGAAAATCTTTTTACTCCCTTCAACTGTGCACCCTATCCAAAAATCAGTTAATAAATTGAAAATAAATGATTTTTTACGGTGGAGACGGTATCCATCTACTATCCGTACTATGCTCCTTTAATTATTCAGAAAAATGAACAGGGTGAATAGTTGGTGCATAGTTAAAAAATAACTATTAACCCTGTTTTTATATTTAAATTCAATTAATTATGATTATTGGTGCATAGGTTGCACAGTTAAGCATAAAAAGTTTATATAGGCAGGTTATTTGTCAGTTTGTTCAGGAACAGCCGGAAGCCATTCATTCGCCTCATCCGTTAAATCCACATTGTAATAATAGCCCTTTTTGGTTTTGAATTTCCGGTAATCCTTCTTATATTCCTGCATCACTTTCGGCAGGGAATCCCCGAATTTCGTTAATGTGAGTGGCCTGTCAAACCCATAGGCTTCCATAAACGACAAGTAGGCATGGTAAAGGTAGATTCTGAGCGCTCTGGGATGAATGTTTTTATTCCCCATCTTCATGCCTAACTCTTTCCCCAATGAGACCAAATAAGCACAGAAATTGTACAGCGGGTCGGAGTTACTTTTCACCAAGAGTGCTTCGTTAGAATCGCGTTGCGCCTGTAGCAGCTTTTTAGCCTTATTCTGGTCGGCAAATTTGTTCAATAAATGACGGATAATCACAGGCAGTTCCCGGCTGATTTTCTCCGATAATTCCGGGTCTTTTTCTGATTCTTTGACCGGAATATTAAACGGGAATATCACCCGCCGCCGTGCAATCCCGCCATTACGTTCTGTAAAGCTCATCGGTTCGTTATTGGTGGCTAATACCACGGCTTTAATAATGGTGGAAAATTGTTTTTCATATTTCCCGTCAACTTCAATCAGATCGCCGCCTGTAATTGCCTTGATGCCTGCGCCCTCACCGACATATTTAACCTGATCAGGCAATGTAATCAGGCTCTTCCCGACAAACTGATAACGCCCTCTGGCTTCATCCAGTGCTCTCATATTGCCACTGGCGGTATTGTGTTCGCCCGCTAATAAAGTGGCGATATACGTAAAAATACTTTTGCCGCTACCACCTTCGCCTGTCACTTCAATAAATAGCTGCCAGTCATAACGGTTTGCCAGGATCATAAATAAACCCGCATTGATACGCGCCATTTTTTCATCATTATTTCCAGCCGCATGAGACAGCCATTGATAGAAATGTGGGGCATGTTGCCGGATATTTTCCCCGGCTACCGATTCTGTGAATGCTATCCCATTATGGTTCATGAGCCAATGCTCAGGGGCGTGGGGTTTAAACGCCTGTACAGATAAATCATACATACCATTACTGAATCCGATTAACTCCCGTTTCGGTTCACCAATGACAGGAATTTGTAATTTCATCGCACTGATCGCGTTATTAATGCCGTTCGGGCTGTAAGGTGTTTCGTGCTGGTCGAAGATTGCCACCATTGCGCGGCGCAGTTCGCTATCCGGCACGCTTTCCCATGTTGCACCGTTATAACGATAGGCCATTTCACTTTCAGGATTGACCGCTATTTTTCCGTAATACTCAACCAACAGTGCCCCGCGCTGGCTGGCTGCCATTTGTGCCAGATTGTTATTGGTCTTCTTTGGCTTCGTTTCGTGAATAACCACCGCTTCTGCTTCCATGAGTTTTTTCTCCCCAACCTGATATAATCCGTTACTGAATGCCTGCTTTGCTGCCTTAATGCCGTGATGCTGGCGATAATCGTCCCAATCAGATTTTAATTCCGTAGGCGGTAGTGTTACCCAGCCGTTAATCGCTATAGCGGTCTTTTCTGCCGCTATCTTGCCGACATTCTTTTTTAGCCTACCGTTTTTGTCCTGTTCGCCTTGCTCATGCCAGTCATTATCAGCGGCAAGAATAATTTTTGCGTCTGGCCACTGCGCTCTGACCAGCCCGGCAACCGTGAGTAAATTACTTTCATCAATGGCCGCCAGTACCATGCCCTCATGTAACTGACTGACAGTTAACGCCGTTGCATAACCCTCAGCAATGATAAAGGTATCGGGCGTTCCGGTAATCTCTGACACGGGAATAAAACTGCCTTTCTTCTGAGTCCCTGAAACAAGTCGTTTTTCACCGTTTGGCTTGATGGTCTGCGCACCCGTGATTGTGCCGTCCAGCATCTGAGTCACCAGCAATAAAGCACCATCTTTCAATAACCGTTGATTGGGGCATTGCAGCCCCTTTTTCACCAGATATTGAGATTCGCCCGTAATAGCTGTAGCGAGCATTGTTGCGATGCGTTCAGCAATAGATTTCACTGTTCGTGGTTGTGCTTTGGTGGGCTTTGGTTCAGGTAAAGGCATTACCAACACATTCGCCACCAGCTTAGCCGCTGCAAAGACCGTGATCCCTTTGGTTCTTGCCACCAAATCCAGCCCATCACCGTAACTCGGCTCATCACACTGGCGACAATGCCAATCGCCATGATGGTTATCATCCATAAAGTGAAAACGGTCTGTGCCGCCGCAGATTGGGCAAGCGCCGTGTTTGCCTTTTGCCGGAATATCAACACCACAAGCAGGCAACAGGCTTTGCCAACGATTGATGGCTGATGTCTTCACTGTTCGAATAACATCTAATGGGCGGCTTTTCTGATTATTATTTCCCTGACTCATGATCACTCGTCCTCACCATTAACCGCTGCATAAAGCGAATAGTAGACTTCCTGATTAATATCACAGGCCAGTGAAAGCAAATCGTGTAACTCTTCCGAACAGTGTTGGCTGGCCTGTTCAAGAATAACCTCATATAAAGAGGTACATAATCCCGCACGAAATGAAGCCTGACCTAATGGGTCGGATTTCCTGTATACAATGCAATTTAATAATTTAACGCGATGCTCGACTTTAACATCTTATAACGTTGGCTTGTTGAAGCCAGTCGCGTTGACTTTTACCTTGTTTAAAATTGGCAAAAATACCCAACGTGTGAGAAAGAAGTTTTCTAGCAATTCG